>JAUMSA010000309.1 GCA_031293105.1 Butyricicoccus sp.
TGCGCGGCCAACTGCCGGCCGGGCAGCCGGCCGACTGGGACGCCCGCCGGCAGCAATACAAGGAAGCCGACCCCGCCCACCGGGCGCAGACGCAGGCGTATAATGCCATCGACCGCCGCCGCGACGCCAACGAGCGGCTGCTGCAAAACCTGACCCGCCAGCGCACAGCGCTCGAAAATCAGGAAAAAGTGTGCCTGATGCTGTCCCGCCTGGCCGATACGGCCTGCGGCGAACTGACCGGACGGCAAAAGCTGGCCTTTGAAAATTATATTCTGGCGTTTTACTTTGACCAGGTTATCGCGGCTGCCAACGAGCGGTTCCATCCCATGACCGGCGGGCAGTATCGGCTGCTGCGCCGCCAGGAAGCCATGAACCAGCGCGCCCAGACCGGCCTGGAACTGGATGTCATCGACTACTATACCGGCAAGACACGCAGCGTGCGCACGCTGTCGGGCGGCGAATCCTTCCAGGCGTCGCTCGCGCTTGCGCTCGGCCTGTCCGATGTCATCCAGCGCGCCGCGGGTGGGGTGGAGATCGACGCCATGTTCATCGACGAGGGCTTTGGCTCGCTCGACGAGGAATCGCTCGACCAGGCGATGAACATTCTGGCGGGACTCGCGGGCAGCGACCGGCTGGTGGGCATCATCTCTCACGTGGCCGAACTGCGCACCAGACTGGACAAAAAAATCGTCGTGACGCGCACGCGCACGGGCAGCCGCCTGCGTCTGGAGGTGTGAAAACGGGCAAATGCCCCCTTTGCAAGCGGCTTTTGAGGGTGTATAATGGCATTGCCATATTTTCAGGAGTCCGGTGTATACCTGCCGGCAGGAGGCTTTTATGGAGCATTTGATTCGCGTCACCGCCGAGGTGTCGCTGGAAAACGAAGAAGAGGTGCGCGCACTCATCACCCGCTGCGCGCTGGGCGCGCTCGAGCGGGAGAAGGTCGATTTTGCCGCCTTTGTCGATGTGACCATTGTCGACGATGAAAACATCCGCGCGCTCAACGCCGAATACCGGGAAAAGGACGCCGTGACCGATGTGCTCAGCTTCCCGATGTATGAATTTCTCAACGGCGAGCCCCAGGAAGACCTGGAACCCGACCCCGAATCAGGCCGGGTCATGCTGGGTGACATGATTTTAAACTACGAACGCGCCCGGCAGCAGGCGGCCGAGTTCGGCCATTCGGCGGCGCGCGAATGCGGCTTTTTGACCGTGCATTCGGTGCTGCATCTGCTGGGCTTTGACCACGAGCGGGACGAAACCGACCGCGCGCTCATGCGCGGCGAGGAAGAAGTCATTTTGGACGCGCTCGGCCTGACCCGGGAAAGCGTATGAACCGGGAGATTCGCAAACTGCGGCAAAGCTTTCTATATGCCATCAGCGGCCTGCGCGCGTGCATGCGCACCGAGCGCAATTTCCGCATTCACTTGACCGCAGCCGTGTATGTTTCGGTGTTTGCCGCCCTCGGCGGGCTGAGCGCCACCCGGTACGCGGTATTGTGCCTGTGCTTTGCCCTGATGATGGCCGCCGAACTGCTCAATACCGCCATCGAGCGCCTGTGCGACCGGCAGGCGGTCTGCTATGACGGCCTGGTCAAAGAGGCTAAGGACATCGCGGCCGCCGCGGTCTTTTTGTGCGCGCTGTTCTGCGTGGTGATCGGCGCGGTATTCTTTTTGCCGAGCGGCGCGCTGTGGCAGGCCGTGCAGACGCTTTTGGCCCATCTCTGGAGCCTGGGGTTGCTGGTGCTGTCGCTGCCCGCTGCCCTGTGGTTCGTGTTCGGCTTTGGCCGCCATCCCATGAAACATTAAAGGAGGACAGGTATGTCCAGCATTACAAAAACCGCCATCATTTCGGTCGTTGGCCGGCCGAATGTCGGCAAATCCACCCTGGTCAACCGGCTGGTCGGCTTTAAGGTGGCCATTGTGTCCAATAAGCCGCAGACCACCCGCACCCGTATCACCGGTGTGCTGACCCGGGAGGACTGTCAGTTTGTCTTTCTCGACACACCCGGCCTGCACAAGCCGCGCTCCCGCCTGGGCGACTTTATGGTCAAGGTGGTCAGCGATACCGTGGCCGAGGTGGACGCCGCTGCGCTGGTCGTGGAGCCGAACCCGAACATCGGCCCGGCCGAAGAAAGCCTGATCGCCCAAATCAAGACCGCCGGCATCCCGTCGGTGCTGGTCATCAACAAGGTCGATACCGTGCCGCATGAAAGCCTGCTGGCCGTCATCGCAGCCTATGCCGAAAAGCATGACTTCGACGCGGTCGTGCCCGTTTCGGCGCGCACGGGCGAGGGCACCGACGCCCTTTTGGGCGAATTTAAAAAATTTGCGCTCGAAGGCCCGGCGCTGTTCCCCGAGGACATGGTATCCGACCAGCCCGAGCGTCAAATTGCGGCCGAAATCATCCGCGAAAAGCTGCTGCGCATGCTCGACCGCGAGGTGCCGCACGGCGTGGCCGTGGGCATCGAGCGCTGGAACGACCGCGGCGACGGCCTGACCGAAGTGAACGCCACCATCTATTGTGAAAAGCCCAGCCACAAGGGCATCATCATTGGCAAAGGCGGCGAAATGCTCAAAAAAATCGGCAAGGCCGCGCGCATCGAGATGGAACAGAACTTCGACCGGCGCATCTTCCTCGAGCTTTGGGTCAAAGTCAAGGAGGACTGGCGCAACAATACCTTCCAGATGCGCAACTTCGGCTACGAAAACGAATAAGGGTAACATTCCCTTGGGTCAGGTGGCGGCTTTCGGCGCATGCTAAAGCCGGAAGGGAGTGGAGCCTGATGACCCGAAAGGAATATTGGCAAACATTTTTGCGCACCGGCGACCCGATGGCGTACCTGGCGTACCGTCAGCAGCCCGGCGCAGGTGGGGAGGACTATGCAGCATACAACAGTGAAGGGTCTTGTCATCCGCGAGACCGATTTTGGTGAGGCCGACCGGTACATAACCGTACTGACCGAACGCGGCGCGCGCATTGAGGTATTGTGCCGGGGCGTGCGGCGGCGCGGCAGCCGGGCGTCGGCTGCGGTGCGCCTGTTCTGTTGGAGCGAACTGACGCTCTACGAAGGCCGCGGCGGCAAATTCACCTTAAACGACGCGGCCATCGTGCACTCGTTCTGGGACGTGACGCGCGATATGGAAACCTATGCGCTCAGCTGCTATTTTGCAGAACTCGCGGGCGCGATGACCGACACCGGCGAGGAAATGCCGGCTGTGACCCGTCTGTTTTTGTATGCTTTGCGGGCGGTCGCCGAGCAGAAGCGCGAGCCTGCGCTGGTCAAGGCAGCGTTTGAACTGCGGCTCATGGCCGAATCGGGCTTTGCGCCCGATCTGTCGGTCTGCGGCGCGTGCGGCAACCCCATCGACGGCGCGGTCTATTTTTCGGTGCGCGACGGCGCGGTGCTGGATGCCGACTGTTTCCGCCGTCTGGGCAGCGGGAATTTTCATCCGCTGCCTCGCGGGGCCTATGCGGCCATGGCGCATATTGTGACGTGTGACCTGCCGCGGGTGTTTGCCTTTGCGCTCGGCGGTCAGTCGCTTCAGGCGCTTGGCACGGTGTGCGAAGCGTATGCGCTGTATTACGCCGACCGGGGCTTTAGCAGTTTGAATTTTTATCATTCATTATTCCCCACTGAGGGGATTTCAAAGGGAAAGGAACTATGAACCGACTGGGAGAAAAATCACTCAAAACATTGGAATATTTCACCGTCCTCGATTTGCTGGCTGGGCAGGCCTCGAGCGAGCGCGGACGCGAACTGTGCCGCGCGCTGCGGCCGGTGACCGACCGCGAGGAAGCCGCTCTGTGGCTGAAACAGACCTCGGACGCCAAAGACCTCATGGTCCGCCAGGGCAGCCCGTCGCTCGGCGGCATCCGCAATGTGCTGGGCGCACTCAAGCGCGCGGACATCAGCGGTGTGCTCAATCTAAAGGAACTGCTGGACGTGGCATCGCTGCTGCAATGCGCGCGGCTCATGCAGGGCTATTTTGCCGAGCAGGAGGAAAAAACGTCCTTAACGCCCATCTACCGGCTGCTGACCGGCAACCGTGCGCTCGAGGAGCACATCACCTCGTGTATTCTCAGTGAGGAGGAGATCGCCGACGGCGCAAGCCCCGAGCTGTCCTCCATCCGGCGGCAGATGCGGCAGATTTCGGGCAAAGTGCGCGAAACGCTCGGCCGCCTGATTTCGGGCGAGCGGGCCAAATACTTGCAGGAAACCATCATCACCCAGCGCAATGGGCGCTATGTTGTGCCGGTCAAGGCCGAGCACCGCAGCGATGTGCCCGGCCTGGTGCACGATACCTCGTCCTCGGGCGCGACCGTGTTCGTCGAACCGGCTGCGGTTGTGGAGATCAACAACCAGATCAAGGTGCTCGAAGGCAAGGAACAGATGGAGATTGAGCGCATCCTCGCCGAACTGTCGAGCGAGGTGTCCATGAACGCCGAATCCATCCGCCAGGATTACGAACAGCTGACCGTCTTGGACTTCATTTTCGCGCGCGCCAAGCTGTCCTTCCAGATGAACGCTGCCGCCCCGCATTTCCGGGCGGAAGGCTATGGCGTAAACTTAAAGCGCGCCCGGCATCCGCTGCTCGACCCCAAAAAGGCGGTGCCCATCGACATTGCCATCGGTACCGATTACGATACCCTGGTCATCACCGGCCCGAATACGGGTGGCAAGACGGTCTCACTCAAGACGCTCGGCCTACTTAGCCTCATGGCGGCCTCTGGCCTGCACATCCCCGCCAGCGAACTGAGCGAAGTCTGCGTGTTTGAAAACGTCTACGCCGATATCGGTGACGAACAGAGCATCGAGCAGAGCCTGTCCACCTTCTCGTCCCACATGAAGACCATCGTGGGTATGATGGAGAAATGCGCCAAAGGAGACCTCGTGCTGTTCGACGAATTGGGCGCAGGTACCGACCCGGTCGAGGGTGCGGCGCTTGCCGTATCGGTCATCTCCTACGCGCGGCAGATGGGTGCGTTCGTCGCCGCGACCACCCACTATTCCGAGCTGAAAACCTTTGCGCTGACCACCGAGGGCGTGGAGAACGCTTCGTGTGAGTTCGACGTGGGCACGCTGCGGCCGACCTATCGTCTGCTGACCGGTATCCCCGGCAAGTCGAACGCCTTTGCCATCGCGGCGCGGTTGGGATTGCAGCCCGCCATTTTGGAGCGCGCCAAAGAACAGCTTTCGAGCGAGAACACCCGGTTTGAGGATGTCCTGGCGCAGCTGGAAAAAGAGCGCAAACTTCTCGAAAAATACAAGGCCGAGGCCGAGCGCCTGCGTTCGGCGGCGCAGAGCGAGCGCGACAAGGCCGAAAACCTGCGCGGCAAGTCGGAGGACGAGGCCGACCGCATTGTGGAAAACGCCCGCCTGAAGGCCGACCGCATCCTCAAAGATGCGCGCATGACGGCCGAAACCGTCTTTACCGAGCTGGATGAGATGAAGAAGAAGGCCAGCGAAAAGGCGGCCGACCAGAACCTAGCCGCGGCCAAGGCTGCGCTGCGCGGCGTTATCACCCAGACCGAGACCGAGATTCGCAAAAAGAAGGAAAAGCGCACCGTGGCCCCCGAAGAGCAAAAGCCCATCCGCCGTGGCGATGAGGTGCAACTACTCAATGTATCGAATATTGTAGCCACCGTGCTGACCGACCCCGACCGCGACGGCAACATCCAGGTTCAGGCCGGCATCATGAAAATGACCGTCAAGGTCAGCGAGGTGCGGCCGGTGCCCAAGACGCAGAAGCCCAAGCCCAAGACCTTCCGGGCGGGGGCTGGCGGTGTCAAGGAGCTGCGGCTGGCCACCACGCCGAGCGAAATCGATGTACGCGGCATGTGCGCCGAGGAAGCCATTTTGGAGGTTGACCAGTTTATTTCGGGCGCTTTGCTCTCCGGGCTGCCCACGGTACGCATCATCCACGGCAAGGGCACCGGTGTGCTACGTGCTGCCATCCAGCAGCATTTGAAGCCGAATAAGCGCATCAAGACCGTGCGCAACGGTGTCTATGGCGAGGGCGAAAACGGCGTGACGGTTGTGGAATTTAAATAAACAGAAAGTCGTAAATTTGTTATTGTGAAATGTTTTTGGCAGGAAATTGTCGAAAAGATACAATTAAACAGCCATCTTCTCGGAATTTTCTACAAATTTAAAACCCGGCAAATCAAAAAGGGTGTTGACGAAAGGTCAAAAAAACGGTATTCTATTTGTAGACTTCATTTTAGAGCGTTGAGTTCGTATTATTTGATTTGGATCAATCTTAAAGAATAGGGAGCGATGAGGAAATGTATTCGAAAGAGGTACAGGTTACAAACCAGGTAGGTCTGTATGCAAGACCGGCAACGTTTTTTATTCAGAAGGCAAACGAGTTCAAGAGCACGATCCTCGTCGAGAAGGAAGAGCGCCGCGTCAATGCAAAGAGCCTGTTGGGCATCCTTTCTCTGGGCATCACCAAGGGTACTACGATCAATCTGATTGCAGACGGCCCGGATGAAGAAGATGCGGTAAACGCTCTGGTTGAGCTGATCACCTCGAATTTTACCGACTGAGTTTTCTGTTTGCATTTTGGAAGAGCACCGCATGGAGCGGTGCTCTTTCTGTATGTGAGTTATGTTAGCTGGGAGGCAGCGCGATGAGCGAGCGATTTGATGAACTGAAGAGCCGGGTGTTGGCGCTGCCGTATGAACCGGGGCAAACAGCCCAGTGGGCTGTTTGGCGGCAGCCCTGCCGCGAGAGTGGCACGCTGCCGGAAAAGAACGTATGACAGACAGGAACGCATTTGCCGCGGGCAGGTACAAAGGAACGGAAGGAGGCAGCGCGATGAGCGAACGATTTGACGAATTAAAAAGCCGGGTGTTGGCGCTGCCGTATGAGCCAGGGGTCTACATCATGAAAAACCGGCAGGGTGAAGTCATCTATGTCGGTAAGGCCAAGGCGCTGAAAAACCGTGTCAGCCAATATTTTCAGAGCGATTCACGGCATAGCCCCAAGACCCGCAAGATGGTGTCCAACATCTGGGACTTTGACATCATCGTGACCGAATCGGAGTTCGAAGCTTTGGTGCTGGAAAACTCCATGATTAAAAAATACAAGCCCAAGTATAACATCCTGTTGAAGGACGACAAGGGTTACCCCTATATCAAGGTCACGACCTCCAAGCCCTATCCGGCGTTTTCCATCGTGTCCAAGCCCCAGGCGGATGCCGACCGGTATTTTGGCCCCTATCCCAGTCGGCGGGCGGCTCGTCAGGCCATTGATACCATCTGCGAAGCCCTCAAACTCAAGACTTGCCGCCGGGTCTTTCCGCGGGACATCGGCAAAGACCGCCCCTGCCTGAACCACCACCTCGGCCGGTGCATTGCGCCCTGTACGGGGAAGGTGTCCGCTGAGGAATACGCGGCGCTCATGGGCGAGGCCATCGCTCTGCTGGAAGGCGATTACAAGCGCCTGGTGCGCGAACTGGAAGCGCGGATGTTGGAAGCGTCCGAGGAATTGCAGTTTGAGCGTGCCGCGCTGCTGCGCGACCGTATGAAGGCGGTCAGCGCACTGGGTGAAAAGCAGAAGGTGGTCGCCGGGTCGTTTGCCGACCTGGACGCGCTCGCCTTTGTGCAGGGCCAGACCAAGGGCTGTGTGGTGGTGCTGCACTACCTGGGCGGCTCCTTGCAGGACAAGGAATACACCATCATCGACGGCGCGACCAGCGAGGACGCCGGTGAGGTACTGGGCGCATTTTTAAAGCAATATTATGCGCTGCGGCAGGCGGTGCCCAAAACCGTGCTGCTGAGCGACGTGATTGAGGATATGCCCGCTGTGGCCGATTTTTTGGGGTCGATTGCCGAACGCAAGGTCGAACTGGCCGTGCCGCAGCGCGGCAAACGGCATGACCTGACCCGTCTGGCGGCCAAAAATGCGGCGGAAGAAATTGCACGCGTGGAGACCGGACAGGAGCGGCGGCTCAAGTCACTCGAACTGCTGCAAGGCATGATCGGGCTGGACCATGCGCCCGAACTGCTGGAAAGCTACGATATATCCAACTTTGCGGGCGCGGACACAGTCGGCTCCATGGTCGTTTTTGAACATGCCCAACCCAAGCGCAGCCGGTACCGCCGGTTCCAGATCGAGCGCGCGGCCCAGGGCCAGGACGACTATGCGTCCATGGCCGAAATGCTCACCCGCCGCTTGCAGCGCTGGAAGGATGGGGACGAAAAATTTACCCCGCTGCCCGATGCGTTTTTGATTGACGGCGGTCTGGGGCATGTGCGCACGGCGCAGACCGTGCTCGATTCCTTTGGCGTCACCACCCCGTGCTTCGGTATGGTCAAGGATGACCATCATCGTACACGCGGCCTGGTCGCGCCCGACGGGCGTGAATTCGGCATCTCGACCGTTCCGGCTGTGTTTGCCCTGATCGGACGCATCCAGGAGGAAACCCACCGGTTTGCCATTACCTACAACCGTTCGCTGGGTGCCAAGCGCATGCGCGGTTCGACGCTCGACAAGATCGAAGGCGTGGGCGAAAAGCGCCGGGCCGACCTGCTCAAACACTTTAAGACTATTGATGCCATCAAGCGCGCCTCGGTTGAGGAGCTGCGGCGCGTGGTGCCGCTGAATACCGCACACGCCGTCTATGATTTTTTCCACAAGGCAGACCCGGCGTCTGCTGCCGAACACGAAAGGATGTAATATGCGAGTCATCTCAGGAAGCGCACGCGGCTGCAAACTGCACCCCGTGCCCGGTATGACCACCCGCCCGACCACCGACCGGGTCAAAGAATCGGTCTTTAACATCATCCAAACCCATATCCGGGGCGCTCGGGTGCTCGATTTGTTCGCCGGCACCGGCCAGCTGGGCATTGAAACCCTCAGCCGGGGGGCGGCTTCGTGCGACTTTGTCGACCAGGACCGCAAAGCGCTCAGCGTCATCCGTAAAAACATCGAACTGGCGCGTGTGGGTGACCGTGCCCGCGTGCATGCCGGTGCGGCGGCGGCTTTTGTGGCCCGCTGCCCCAAGGCCTCGTATGACCTGATTCTGCTCGACCCGCCATATGGCGGAAAAATTCTAAATGATACACTTTTTACGCTCAATCAATTTGACATTTTGGCCCCCTCTGGTATAATATTATGCGAAAGCGCGATAGAAGACGAAATTTGCGCACCCTTTGCCCAGGGCCGGGAATACCGGTATGGAGCAACCAAGATCACCGTGCTGCGCCGCGACGATGGCGCGCCCACAGAAGAAAGAGAAAGCCTATGAAGATCGCCATTTACCCGGGCAGCTTTGACCCGGTGACGCTCGGACACCTGGACATCATCGAACGCGCCTCGGCGCTGTTTGATAAGCTGATCGTTGTGGTTATGCACAACGCGGCAAAATCCCCGATGTTTACCGTCGAAGAACGTATGAATTTTTTGCGCTGCACGACCAGCCATCTGGATAACGTCGAAGTGGACGGTTTCAGCGGATTGCTGGCCAACTATGCAGCCCAGCGCGGCGCCTGCACCATTGTCAAAGGCCTGCGCGCCATGAGTGACTTTGAATATGAATTCCAGATGGCACTCACCAACCGAAAGTTAAACCCCGATGTGGAGACTGTATTTTTGACAACAAGCGCGAAGTATATGTACCTGTCCTCCTCGATGGTCAAGGACATCGCGCAACATGGCGGAAAGGTTGCCGACTTTGTGCCGGCACAGATCGAGGAAGAAATTTTTCAACGGATGCGAAAGGATGGATAAGGATCATGGCAACAGTAGAAGAACTGGTCAATAATCTGTACGAGATGGTGCAGGATGCGGGCGCGGTCCCGTTTACCGACAAGTGCATGCTCGAGCGCGATCATGTGCTCGATATGCTGGATGAACTGCGTGTTTCCCTGCCGGCCGATCTGAAGATGGCGCAGGACATCGTGGAAAAGCGCAACGAGCTGATCGCAGCCGGCAAGCGGGAAGCCGATGCGATGAAGCAGCAGGCCGAGGAAGCGGCTCACACCATGGTCAGCGAAACCGAAGTGGTCAAGGCGGCCCGCGCCAAGGCCAAGGAAATTTTGGGCAACGCCGAGATCCAGGCGCGCGAGCTGCGCAAGGTTGCCAACGACTACTGCGAGGACATCCTCAAGCGCACCGAAGAATCGGTCACGCTCGGCCTGGGCGAGGTCAAAAAGGCGCGGCAGCGTTTCCGCGATCTTGCTAGTAAAAACCAGTAATTACAGAATTTATATCACACAAAATCACACAGAAAATATACATAAGAACAGGCGGGGGTTGCCAGGTGCAGCTCCCGTTTTTTTAATGGAAAAATTCGAACGATAGTTCGAAAACAAAAAATGGTGCATGATTCTGCGGAAAGTAACAGGAAAACCGCCTGTATGATTTGAAAAAAGTTATAGGCTAGGGTTGCAAAATGGTGACAAACAGGGTATAATAAATCCGAGGTGGCGGAGAGTGGGGCAAAGTGCACCATGATGCAAGCCCGAGAAACGGGGGTGGCAGACGTGAAAGGCGAATTCCGACATTCGATCGACGCCAAGGGACGTCTGTTCATTCCGGCCAAGCTGCGCGACGAGCTGGGCGAACGCTTTACCGTCACGCGCGGCCTGGACAAATGCCTGGCCATCTACCCCGAATCCGAATGGAACATCCTTGAAGAACGCATCCAGGCGTTGCCCATGAGCCGGGCACGCGATTTGCAGCGGTTCTTCTTTTCTTCGGCATTCGATGCCGAACTGGACAGCCAGGGCCGCATCCTGCTGCCCGCCGGGCTGCGCAAATACGCCGGCCTGGAAAAAGAAGCGGTTATTATCGGCGCGGCCAGCCGCGCGGAGATTTGGGACGCTGCCCGCTGGGCAGCCTATAACGACGCCATCACCGAGGAACGTGTGATCGAAGCCATGGAAGAGCTTGGCTTCTGATCCTGCCCGCGATGCGCAAGAGAAAGTGTACGAGAATGAATTCAAAATCTTTTCATCATATATCCATCCTGCTGGATGCCTGTCTGGACGCCTTGTGCATTCGGCCCGAAGGCGTGTATCTGGACGCCACCTTGGGCGGTGCCGGACATTCGCTGGCGCTGGCCGAGCGGCTGGGCGCAGGCGGACGGCTGATCTGCATTGACCGCGACGACGAAGCGCTGGCCAACGCCGAAATCCGGCTGGCGCCGGTGCGCGACCGGGTGACGCTGGTTAAGAGCGATTTCCGCAACCTCGACCAGGTGCTGGCGGGTCAGGGCCTTGCCGGGGTGGACGGCATCCTGTTTGACCTCGGCGTTTCCTCGCCCCAGCTCGACGAGGCCGAGCGCGGCTTTTCCTATATGCAGGACGCACCGCTCGACATGCGTATGGATCGGCAGCAGAGCCTGACCGCCTATGACGTGGTCAACACCTGGAGCCGGGAGGACATCCGCAACATTTTGTTTGAATACGGCGAAGAGCGCTATGCGCCCCTGATTGCAGCCGCGATCGAGCGCACCCGCGCACAAAAGCCGATTGAAACCACCGGGGAACTGGTGGATATCATCCGCGCGGCCATGCCTGCGGCCGCCCGGCGTGAAAAACAGCATCCCGCCAAGCGTTCGTTTCAGGCCATCCGCATTGCGGTCAACGACGAACTGGGCGCGGTGCGCGAGGCCATGGGCAAAGCGGTGGATGCGCTCAACCCCGGCGGACGGCTGGCGGTCATCACCTTCCATTCGCTGGAGGACCGCATCGTCAAGGACGTGTTCCGGCAGGCGGCGCAGGGCTGCACCTGTCCGCCCGATTTTCCCGTGTGTGTGTGCGGGAAAAAACCGCGCGTGAAGCTCATTGGCCGCAAACCCATCCTACCGTCGGCGCAGGAAGTGCAGGAAAATGCGCGCGCCCGGTCGGCCAAGCTGCGGGTTTGCGAAAAACTCGATGGAAACTGAAAGGGGAGAAACTGGTATGGCAAACACCAAAAGCGTGGTGCAGCAGGACCAGGAACTGCCGAATATGGAATTGCCGGAAGGCGCTGTGGTGCGGGTTCATCGCAGAAAGCGGAATATTCCGCGCGCGGTCACATTCCCGCGGGTGCTGTTTGCCGTATTGGTATCCGGCCTGTGTATGGTGCTTCTTTACAACAACATGTACCTGACCAGCCTGACCAAGGAGATCGGGGAAAAGCAGACCGACCTGGAAAACCTGCAAAGCGAATATGTTTCGCTCAAATCGCGGCAGGAACAGGCGCTGAGCATCGGCTATGTCGAGCAATACGCCCAGGACAAGCTGGGAATGGTCAAACTGGACCCATCCCAGATCGAGTACATTGAAATGACCAATCCGGAAATAACCGAAGTTTCGGGGACAGCCACGTTGGGGGACGCGGTTGCAAATTTGATGCGCGGCTTTACAGCTGTGCTGGAATATCTGCGGTAAAGCGCAGAATAAGATGGTACTACGGGAGTGAGAGGTGGTAAACGCTTCTGACTCCCCTTTCTTTGCTTTTTCGACACCTGCCGACAGACCGGCTACGGAGGACAAAACGATATGCGGATTCCCAAATTTAGAAGACGTCCCAATACGCAGATGCGCGGCCGAATTGCCGTGCTCATCATCTGCCTGTCGTGCGTGGGATTTCTGGCGGTGGCGGTGCGCCTGTTCTGGATGCAGGTCGTGCGGTATGACTATTACCAGGACAAAGCGCTGAATTTCCAGACACGTGACGATATCATTGAACCCAAACGCGGCACGATCTATGACCGCAATATGAAAGTTTTGGCCGAATCGGCAGCCACCGAGTCGGTGATGTTTAACCCCAACGGCCTGGCCCAATGGGTCGACACCAAAAACAAAAAAGTGCAGGATGGCGGCACCAAGCTGTCGCTCGAACTGATACAGGAGCAGGCGGCCAAAATCCTCAGCGACAACCTGAGCCTGGACTACGACAGCGTGCTGGAAAAGGTGCAGCGCACCGACCGCAAGTCGGTCAAGATTCAGGGCCAGGTGGAAAAGGACATCGTCAACAAGATCTACGAAGATATGAAAGCCGCGGGCATCCAGACCGGTTCGAGCAACTCGGTCTATACCACGCCGGATACCAAACGGTATTATCCATACAGTTCGTTTGCATCCCAGGTCATCGGCTTTTTGAATGCCGGCGGTGCGGTCGGCGGCATCGAACTGGAATACGACGAAGTGCTTTCGGGTACGGCGGGCCGCATCGTACGCGCGCAGAACGCGCAGAACTCCGACATGCCCTATGAGTATGAACAGTACATCCCGGCCGAGGACGGCGCTTCGGTGGTCACCACGCTGGATGAAACCGTGCAGCACTATCTGGAGACCCATCTGGAAACCGGCCTGGCCGACAATCCGCAGGCGCGCGGCGGTGTTTCGGGTATTGTGATGGATGTCAAGACCGGCGAAATCCTGGCCATGGCCAACATGCCCGATTTTGACGTCAATGCATACAGCACCATCGAGAAGGACAGCCTGTACTATAATGAACTTTTGACCGAGATTCAGGAATATTTCACCGAAAACGGCCTGAATGGCACGGTCACCGACGAATATCTGTGCGAAGGCCTATGGGCCGGTCTGCCGAACGGCTTATCGGACGATCAAAAGACCGAGATCGACAAGCTGCGCACCGAAAAATTGCAGACCATGTGGAGAAACCACATCGTATCCGACACGTATGAGCCCGGTTCGACCTTTAAGCTCATGACCGTGGCAACCGCCCTGGAATCGGGCGCAATCAGTGAGGATGACACCTTCTTCTGCGGCGGCGTTATGCACTTCCAGGACTGGGATATCCACTGTCACAACACCAGCGGCCACGGCCAGCAGACGCTGACCGAAGCGCTGATGAACTCGTGTAACGTGGCCATGATGCAGATTGCAGCCCAAACCGGGCCGGAAACCTTCCGCGAATACATGGAAGCCTTTGGACTGACCGAAAAGACCGGCATCGACCTGCCGGGCGAAGCCAACAACGCATCGCTGGTGTTCACCGCGGAAGATATGACCACCCGACCCACCGACCTTGCGGTGTCGTCCTTTGGCCAGCGCTTCCAGGTGACCCCGCTTCAGATGATTACCATGGTGTCCGCCATCGTCGATGACGGCAGTCTCAAAACCCCGCACATCGTCAAACAGGTGCTCAACGCCGACGGCACGGTGCGCGAAACCACCAATACCGAAGTCAAGCGCCAGGTCGTTTCCAACGAAACGTCGCAGTTCATGCGCGACGCGATGGAAGCGGTCGTATCCGAAGGTACCGGTAAAAACGCTTATGTTGCCGGTTACCGCGTGGGCGGTAAGACGGCGACTTCGGAAATCCAGGGACAGCCCGATGATGAGGAAAAGCGCTATACGGCGTCCTTCATCGGCGTGGCGCCCATGGACGACCCGCAGATCGCGGTTCTGGTTGCGATTCAGGACCTGCCCGAAAGCGCGCCCCATGGCGGCGGCGCGATTGCGGCGCCGATTGTCGGCCGCATTTTGTCCGATGTGCTGCCGTATCTGGGCGTCGAGCAGGTTTATGACGATTCGGAAGAGGACCGTCGAGAGGTCGAAGTGCCCAGCCTGATCGGCCAGACCGAAGACGCGGCGACCAAGTCCCTGACCGATGCGGGCTTCCGCTGCAAGATCGTCGGCGACGGCGATAAGGTAACCGACCAGGTACCGTCCGGCGGCGTGAAGATTCCGATTGACAGCGAGGTCATCTTGTACATGGGCGGCGAAAAGCCGACCGAGATGATCGAAGTGCCCAACGTACTGGGCGAGCATCCGTCGACGGCCAAGGACCGTTTGGAAAATGTCCACCTGTATATGCGCCGAACCGGTATCAAGACCAGCCAGACCAACAGCGGCACGGTTGCTGTTCAGCAGAACCCGGCCGCGGGTACCTCGGTACCCATTGGTACGGTCATTACCGTTTCGTTTGAAAATTCGACCGGCGTCAGCGACCGTTAAGAAAAAGGAGATTATCATGAAATTATCCGCTTTGCTGCAAGATATCGATATCCTTCAAAATACCGTTCCGGGTGACCCGGACATTGGCGAGGTGCGTTACGATTCGCGCCAGGTACAGCCGGGCGACCTGTTTGTCGCCATCCGCGGCTACGCCACCGACGGCCATCAGTACATCGCTTCCGCGCTCGAAAAGGGCGCGGCGGCGGTCGTATGCGAGGAGGCACCCGAAGGCGTGCCGGCTGTTGTGGTGGCCTCGTCCCGCCGGGCGCTCGCCCAGATCGGCGGCAACCGCTTTGGCCATCCGGCCGACCGCCTGACCATGGTGGGCGTGACCGGCACCAACGGCAAGACCACAACGACCTATCTCATCAAGCATATTTTGGAGATGCAGGGCATTAAAACCGGCCTCATCGGCACCAACCAGAACCTGGTCGGCGATGAAGTGGTACCCACCGAGCGCACCACCCCCGAATCCTACGAATTGCACCGCCTGTTTGCCCACATGGTGGAGGCAGGCTGCACCCACTGCGTCATGGAGGTATCCTCCCATTCGCTGGTGCTCGACCGTGTGTATGGCATCCCGTTTGCCGTGGGCGTGTTCACCAACCTGACGCAAGACCATCTGGATTTCCACCACACCATGGAGGAATACCGCAAGGCCAAGGCCATCTTGTTTACCATGTGCGACAAGGGCGTCATCAATATGGATGACCCGGCCAGCGAAAAGATGCTGCTGGATGCGACCTGTGCGGTCGAAACCTTCTCGGCCAAGCTGGATGCTGCCGATTTGACCGCCAAGGACATTCGGCTGCATGCCGACAGCGTAGATTTTGTCGCAGCGGCCGAGGAGGGCATTGCCCGCGTACACCTGGGCATCCCGGGTCAGTTCTCGGTATCCAATGCGCTGGCGGCGCTGGGCGCCTGCCGCGCGCTGGGTGTACCGCTCGATAAGGCAGCCGCTGCGTTGCGCACCGCGCACGGTGTCAAGGGCCGCGCCGAAGTCGTGCCCACCCCGACCGATTATACGGTTTTGATCGACTATGCCCATTCGCCGGACGGCGTGGAAAACATCCTGCGCGCGGCGCGCGGCTTCACTAAGGGACGGGTCATCGCCCTGTTTGGCTGCGGCGGCGACCGTGACAAGACCAAGCGCCCCAAAATGGGCGCCATCGCGGCCCGGCTGGCCGATTTCTGCATCGTCACCAGCGATAACCCGCGCACCGAACAGCCCGAAGCCATTGTCGAGGACATCGTGGCCGGCATGCAGGATTCCAAGACCCCGATGAAGGTGATCGTCAACCGGCCCGAGGCCATCCACTTTGCGCTGGACATGGCTCAGAAGGACGATACGGTGGTTCTCATGGGCAAAGGGCACGAAACCTACCAGGAGATCAACCACGTCAAGCATCATCTTGACGAAAGGGAGATTGTAGCCGAATATTTCGCACAAAAATCCTGATTTTCCAGGAAAAACGTGCTATGATGTTAGGGTACGCCCGCAAGGGGCGCAACCTGCATATTTGGGGTGGAGGATAAGAATGGAGAAATTTACACTCAGCGAGGCGGCCGCCTGGACTTCCGGCCGCGCCGAAGGGGAGGCCGAGATCGCGTCGGTGTCCAAAAATACCGACGAAATCGGGGAGGGCTGTCTGTTCCTTGGCATCAAGGGCGAGCGGTTCGACGGGCATGATTTTATCCCCAAGGCGATTGAAAATGGCGCCGTGGCGGTCATGAGCCACCGCAAGGACGAAACCTATCCGGTTCCGGCCTTGTACGTGGACGATACCCGCCAGGCCATTTTGGATTTGGCGGGCGGATACCGGGACCAGTTTGAATGCCCGGTCGTGGCCATCACCGGTTCGGTCGGCAAGACCACCACGCGAGGCATGACCGCGTCGGTGCTGTCGCAGCGGTATGACACCTGCGCAACCAAGGGTAACCTGAACAACCAGCTTGGTCTGCCGCTGAGTGTATTGACATTGGAACACCATCACGATGCTGCGGTGTTTGAAATGGGCATGTCGGGCTTTGGCGAAATCGCCTCCATGGTCGACTGTGCCAAGCCGAATATTGCGGTCATCACCACCATTGGCACTTCGCACATCGAGTTTTTGGGCTCGCGCGAGGGCATCTGCCGGGCTAAGATGGAGATTTTGTTCGGCCTGGCCGCCCGGGGCGGCATCGCGGTCTTAAACGGCGACGAGCCGCTTCTCTGGGACAAACGCGACGAGATTTTCGGCCGGAAGATTTGGTTCGGCACCGAAAACCCGGACTGCGACGTGCGCGCAAAGGACATCGCGCAGACCGAGGACGGCGTAGCGTTCACGGCCGTGACCCCGGACGGGGAATTTGCCGTCCAGCTGCACCTGCCGGGCACGCACAACGTCGGCAATGCCCTGGCCGCGATTGCGGTCGGCTTCCTGCTCGGCCTGGACGGGGAGGAGATTGCCGCCGGACTGGATGCTTTCCAGCCTGAGGGACGGCGGCAGAAGCTGTATGAGAAAAACGGCTTTACCATTTACGAGGATTGTTACAACGCCAGCCCGGATTCCATGAAAGCCGCGCTCAAGGTGCTCGGCACGCAGACCGGACGGCGCTTTGCCGTGCTCGGCTCCATGCTCGAGCTGGGCGACTATGCCGCAGAAGGCCACCGCGAAGCCGGCCGGGCCGCGGCACAGAATGCCGACGCGGCCTATCTCTATGGCGCGTATGCGGCCGACATGGCCGAAGGCGCGCGCGAGGGCGGTATGGAAGAGGAGAACATTCAAATTTTTGACAGCCATGAGGCGCTGGCCGCTGCGCTGCGTGCGGCGGCGCAGGAAGGGGACGCGTTGCTGTTCAAAGGCAGCCGCGGCATGCGCATGGAGCAGGCGCTCGGGCTGTTTCTGGGGGAGGAAGTTTAACGCATGACACCGATGATGATTCCCGTTTTGGCGGCTGTGATCGCGTTCGTCGTGACCGCCGTGCTGGGCAAGCCGGTCATCCACTGGCTGCGCAAGATGAAGTTTGGCCAGAAGATTCTGGAGATCGGCCCCAAGTGGCATATGAACAAGCAGAACATCCCGACCATGGGCGGTTTTATGTTCATGATCGGCATTGCGGTGAGCGTACTGGTCATGGGTACGTACCTGTTCTTCGGGCAGGGCAGCGTGTCGGGCGATGCCGCGGCGCAGGGGGAGATCACCCGGTTTGGATGGCTGCCCGGCCATGGGGCGGTTTATTTTTCGGTGCTGCTCATTGCGCTGGCATACGGTCTGGTTGGTATGATCGACGACTGGGCCAAAATTAAGAAAAAGCAGAATGCGGGCCTGACCCCCATGCAGAAGCTGCTGCTGCAAATCGTGGTAGCGGCCGTCTTTCTGTCCCTGCTGCGTTTGACCGGTGGACTGACCGGCAACGTGTGGATTCCGGGCCTGAATGTGACCTTGCTGCTGCCGTGGGTCATTTATCTCATTTTGGCGATCGTGGTTGTGGTCGGTTGCGACAACGCGGTCAACCTGACCGACGGCATCGATGGCCTCGCGGCCAGCGTGACCGTCCCGGTGGCGATTTTCTTCACCGCGGTCGGCTACCGGCAGGGCAACGCGGGCGTGACCGTGTTCGCCGCCGCGCTGGCTGGCGGCCTGCTCGGCTTCTTGATCTTTAACTTTAACCCCGCCAAGGTCTTTATGGGCGACACCGGTTCGCTCTTCCTGGGCGGCGCGGTCGCCGGATTGGCATTTGCGTGCGATATGCCGCTGATTCTGATTCCGGTGGGCCTGATTTATATTGTGGAAACATTGTCGGTTATGCTGCAAGTCACCTACTTCAAGGCGACCCATGGCAAGCGTTTGTTCAAGATGGCGCCCATCCACCATCATTTTGAGATGTGCGGCTGGAGCGAACGCAAGATCGTTGGCATTTTCACCCTGATTACCATTGTAATGTGCATCCTGGCGTGGATGCTGGTGCAGAGCGTGCTGTAAAGCGCGTGAGCCGCGGCGCGCCGGATGGGAAAGGACGGTTTCATGCCCAGACAATCGGTACAACTCTATGAACCGGAAAAGCGCGCACCAAAGCCGGTGAGCAAACCGCGCAGCACGGGTCAGAAGATAGACCTCAGCACCCTGATTATGATTGTATTGCTCATGGTCGTGGGACTGATTGCCCTGTTTTCGGCCAGCTACCCCACGGCGCTGTATAAATATGGGGACCCGTTGCGGTTCATCCGCAACCAAAGCATATTTGCGGCCGTCGGTTTGGTCGCCATGCTGTTTATCTCCAAAATTGATTATCATATTTATGGCCGCTTTCAAAAGCATCTGTTTATCCTGGGCGTTGTGCTGCTGGTACTCGTCCTGATTCCCGGCGTCGGTGTAACCCATAACAATGCGACCCGTTGGCTGGCTTTGCCCGGTTTGGGCGAGTTCCAGCCTTCGGAAATCATGAAAACCGGCGTCATTATCTCGTTTTCCTATTATGCCGCCAAGGCAGGCCCCAAAATCCGCACCGTGCGCCACGGTATGCTGCCGTATTTTGGCGCGCTGGCAGTGATTGCCCTGCTGCTGTATCGCGAGCCGCATCTGTCGGCGACGATCATTATTTTGGGCGTGGGCCTGTGCATCCTGTTTGTGGCCGGTATTAAAATCTGGTATTTCTTCCCGCTGGGTGCGGTCGCTGGCGGCGCATTTGCTGTGGCGTACAATACGCCCATGTTTGCCCACGTGCGCGACCGTATCGCGGTGTGGATTGACCCGTTTATCGATTTGACCGATAAGGGCTGGCAGGGCGCCAACAGCTTTGTCGCCATCGGGTCGGGCGGCTTCTGGGGCCTGGGGCTGGGCCAGGGCCGGCAGAAGCATCTGTACTTACCCGAGCCGCAGAACGACTTTGTATTTTCCTCCTGGTGTGAAGAAGTCGGCTTTGTGGGCGCGGTGCTTGTGATGCTGCTGTTTGCGTATCTGATTTACCGCGGCTTTTACATTGCGCGCAACAGCAAAGACAAATTCGGTTGTCTGCTGGCGGTCGGCATCACGACCAAATTGGCCATGCAGACCCTGATTAATCTGTTCGTTGTATCCGGCCTGTTCCCGGTCACGGGCGCAAGCCTTCCGTTTTTCAGCTATGGCGGCACGGCGCTGCTCATCCAGCTGGGGGAAATGGGGATTTTACTGAATCTATCACGCCATATGACGCGCGAAAGTTCCTAGTCGCGCGGGAGGGGGAGCTTTATGAAACTGTACATCACCGGCGGCGGCACCGGCGGGCATGTCACGCCCGGTTTGGCGATCGCGCGCTATTTCCAGCAAAAACGCCCGGATACCGAGGTGCGTTTTGCCGGTACATCTAAGGGCATTGAATCCAAGCTGGTGCCGCGCGAGGGCTACCCACTGGATATTGTGGAGATCACCGGCCTGCGGCGCTCGATGAGCCCAAAGGCCATTGGGCACAACCTAAACGCGATGTATCAGACCTTGACTGCGCAGAACAAGGCCAAGAAGCTGCTCAAGACCCACCGGCCCGATTGCGTAATCGGCTGCGGTGGCTATGTCAGCTTCCCAATCGTATCGGCGGCGCAGAAACTGGGCATCCCGACCGTGCTGTTGGAAGTTAACGCCCTGCCCGGTGTGACCACCAAGATGCTGGCCAAAAAGGCCAATAAGGTGCTTATCTGTTTTGAGGAAGCGCGCGCCCTGCTCGGCGGTGGGGACAACATCTTTATGACCGGCGCGCCGGTGCGCACCGAGATCGTCTTTGCCGACCGCGAGCGCGCCCGCAAGAAATGCGGCCTTGCAGAAAACGACCGCATGGTCGTATCCTTCTGGGGCTCCATGGGCGCCAAATACATGAACGAACACATGGCGGATATGCTTGCCTGGGAAGCTAAGGAGGGCACCACCTTCCGCCACGTCCACGCGACCGGTTCGGCGGCCTATCGTTGGCTGCCGCAGATGGTGCGCGACAAGGGTGTGGACTTGGAAAAACATCCGAACATCCGCCTGACCGAATACATCTATGACATGGCCGACCAGATGGCGGCCGCCGATCTGGTTATATGCCGCGCGGGTGCAGCCACCATTGGCGAACTGTGCGCCTTGGGCCGCGCCAGCATTATGGTGCCTTCGCCCTATGTGGCCGAAAACCATCAGGAAAAGAATGCCCGGGCGCTGGAAAAAGCGGGCGCTTGCCAGGTCTTGCTGGAAAGCGAAGCGAGCGGCGAAAAGCTGCTGGCCATGACATCGGCCCTGCTGGCCGACGATGCGGCCCGGCAGGAAATGGCGGGGCATGCGGCCAAGCTGGCGACTTTGGATGCCAGCGAAAAGATTTATCAGCATATTCTCGAGGCGATCGGTTCCTGACCGTCTGCTTGCAGGACAGGAGGAGAGCATGAGCAAAAAACGAGCACGCCCGCAGGGCCAGCGCACGCTGCCGCCTGCGAACCAGCCGGCTGTGGGGCAAGCGCCGGATGGCGCGCCCATGCAGCAGCCTGTCCAGGCCGAACGTCCGGCCGCCAAACGGCGTAAAAAGCGCCGTAAGATTCCGGTACAGCAATTATCCCGTTCGGAACGGCAGCGCCGTCAGGTGCGGCGCAGCTTCCGCCGGAAGATGACCCGGCGGCTGGTCTTTGTGCTTTTAACGCTGGGCATGGCGTTTTTGGCGGTAACGATTTTCTTCCGGGTCAATACCGTGGACATCACGGGCACGGCCCACTATTCGGCCGAGGACATTTCCAAAGTCTTGGGCGTCAAAAAAGGGGACAACCTCTTCACCTTCCGCACCAATGCGCTGGAAAAAAAGATTTTAAAGAAATATCCGTATCAGAGCGAGGTGTCGGTCGAGCGCCAGCTGCCCGATGCCCTGGTGGTCAAGGCCACCGATGCGGTGCCGGTCATTGCGCTCGACATGCAGGCCGGTGGGTATTTTCTGGCGGATGCAAACGGCAAGCTGCTGGAACAGGTGGCCCAAATCCCGGAAGGCGTCGCCAGCGTGACCGGGGTGATCTTGAGCGATGCGACACCCGGCCATGTGTTGTCCGAGCAGGACACCGACCGCGCTGCGTCGCTGATTGCACTGACCAAGGCGCTCGCCGGACAGGACATGATGGCCGACGTGGATTTTATCAATGTGTCGGCGCTCTATGATGTGCGTTTCAGCTATCAGGGGCGCCTGGATGTGCGGCTCGGCGAGACCACACAGCTTCGTGAAAAGCTGCGCATGCTCGCCCGCATCGTGCAGGACGAGCTGTCGCCGTCGGACGTCAACATTGTCTATCTGAGTGACCCCTGTCTCTTATACACATCTGAC
>JAUMSA010000026.1 GCA_031293105.1 Butyricicoccus sp.
ATGCTGGATTCCAGTATACCGCAATATGCACAAAAATTCAAGAGACTTCACGTGTCTTTTCCAAATTGTTGCCCAAGTTTCCCGATTTAGAGAAAGCGATTGGGGCTAAAGGCGTCGATGTTGTACGAGCTTTCGCCAAAGACGATCTGCTCGGCTACCAGCTTGCCCGTGATGGGTGAGAGCGCAATGCCGTCGCCCTCGTGTCCGGCGGCCATGTAGAAGCCCGGCACCCCGCGTACGGGGCCTAAAAGCGGCATACCGTCGGGGGTAAACGGACGGAAGCCCGAGAAAAAGCGGATAACGGACACATTTTTGAGCGCTGGGAAGAACCGTGCCGCCCGCTTGAGCATGACCTCAATGGCTTCGAACGTGTTTTCTTCCTCATAGTCGGCAAATTCGCGTGTACCACCGATAATCATGCCGCCCGCGTGGGTCTGCTCGATGGACAGCGACGACCCCAGCCGCTTGACGGCCGGGTCGGTCACGGCATCCGGCCGGAACTTGATGACATTATACCGCGCGCACTGGAGTGTAGCCTTCATAAACGGCCCGACCGGCTCGGTCACAGCCAGCTGGCCCTTGCGCGGCTTGATGGGCAGATCGAGCCCCAACAGCGCGGCCACCTTGCCTGCCCACGCTCCGCAGGCATCCACAACTACATCGGCCCGGAAGGTGCCTTTTGTCGTTTCCACACCCTTGACCGTCCCGTCTTCCCGGATAAACCCGGTGACTTCGGTTTCGGTCTGGATGCGTGCGCCCAGACGCTTGGCGGCGCGGGCATAGGCCATGGTCAGTTTGAGAGGGTTCACCTTGCCGCCTGTGGGCGAATACAGGGCGCCGTAAATGTCGGGCGAGAGCTGCGGCTCGATGCGCCGCGCCTCCTCGGTCGAAATCATGCGGATATCAACCCCGCTCTTGCGCTGCTGCTCGACGATTTCGGACAGGATATCCCACTGCATTTTATCTTCGACCGGCTGCATACCGCCCGCCTGGAAGCCATATTCGATCTCCTCGCCCAGGTCGCGCCCCAGATTGCGGAACATGGCAATCGACTGCACGGCCAAATCCATCTGCTTGCCCGGCTTTTTGGTGTGGTAGCCGACCACGCCGTCGGTCGCGCCCGCCGAACCGGACGCCACATCCTTACGCTCGAGCACCAGTACGCTCTTGCCCAGCTTGGAAAGCTGCCAGGCGACCGAACAACCGATGATGCCGCCGCCGATTACGATTACATCTGCGTCACGCATCGTTGTTCCCTCCGAATACGCCAATCTTGACCGGGCGCACCGGCATCCGGCTTTTTTGCGGCAGGACGTCGGCCGGGTCCTTGCCGGTCTCCTGCGCCACAATGCGCTGCACCAGCCGTCCGCAGGTCTTGCCCTGGCACAGGCCCATGCACGCACGGGTGCGCCGCTTGACGCCGTCCACCGTGGTCGCGCCGTCGTGGATGGCGTCCAAAATCTCCTGTTCGGTTACTTCTTGACAGCGGCAGATCAGTACTTCTTCTTCCTTCATCCCCGCGTTCCCTCCTTTTTCAGGCGCTTCATGCTGCGCACCTCATCGGCATATTCCATCGGCACCCGCAGCCGGATGACCGCCGTACCCGCATATGCGGCCGGCTTATTCACCCGCATGACGCGCCCCTTGCAAATGACCTCGCCTGCGCGGCTGACGGCATCCACCGTGTCGCCCACCTTGGGCAGGGGCAAATATTCAAACGGAAAATCGATGTCCGCTTCGGCGTCCGACACCGACTTATCGACAAGCGTAATGGCAAGCCCCGGACAGTTGGCCACGCACAGGCCGCAGCCGGTGCATTTTTCCTCGTGCAAATGGGGCAAATTGGTGATCTGTTCGCCCACCGTAATGGCGCCGACCGGGCAAATGCCCTCGCACGGGTTGCAAGGGATTTCCTGCACGCACTCGATGCAGGCCACCCGGCCGCGCCGCATGCGCATTTCGCTCGGCACACCCGGGCAGGCGGCCAGTTCTTCCTTGGACGGCACACCGGTATAGACTACGCCTTTCATTTGAGCGCCTCCTTTTGGGACCGGTAATCGGCCATGTATTGCAGTTGCTGCTCTTTGGACAGGCGGCGGCGTTCGCCGAACATGCCAGAGCGCAGCGTATCCAGCCGGTGCATGATCTCAGCCTTTTTATCGGCTGCCTCCACCGTGCTGAGCAGCCCCAGCGCTTCGGCAGCCGCCACACCGGCCAAGTTGCCCTCCTCCATCGCCGAGGAGGCCTCTTCTACACCGGTTACATCGCCTGCCACGTACAGGCCGGGCACGGTGGTTTCCATATTGCTGTCATGCAGCGGCACATGCCCGCCAAAGGCGGGGATAAAGCAAAATTCGCAGCCGCTCATCCACACCAGTTCGGTCATGGGATTGAGACCGACCGCCAGACAGATGGTATCCACATCAAAGGTCTTTTCGGTGCCCGGCACCGGGACAAAGCCCGGCCCGACTTCCACGATCTCCACACCCTCGACCTTGCCGTCGCCAAAGGCGCGCTTAATCGTATGGGATGTATAAATCGGGACGCCTGCGCGGCGGATTTTGCCGGCATGCACGCCATAGCCGCCGATCTTGGGCGCGC
The DNA here is from genome assembly GCA_031293105.1 of Butyricicoccus sp. Classification (GTDB taxonomy): domain Bacteria; phylum Bacillota; class Clostridia; order Oscillospirales; family Butyricicoccaceae; genus Butyricicoccus_B. The sequence continues at coordinate 2,602 of JAUMSA010000026.1, forward strand.
CTTCGACCAGCGCGACCACCTCGGCCCCGGCCTGCATGAGCTGATAGGATACAATTAATCCCACGTTGCCCGAACCAAGCATCAAGATACGCTCGCCGGGCAGCACGCGGTTGACATTGACCATGGTCTGCGCCGCGCCGGCACCCATGACGCCCGGCAGGGTTGAGCCCGGAAAGGCCATGTAGTTTTCCTTGGCGCCCGCAGCCACGATCACCTTTTGCGCCTTGACCACGCACGGCTTGCCCTCGTGGATGACGCCCAGGGACTTGTCTTTCTGCATGCCATAGACCAGGCTGTCCAGCCAGACCTCGGCGCCGCTCTCCTGCGTGCGCGCGAGCAGTTCCCGGCCAATGATATAGCCGCGCGTACCCGCCTGGTGGGCGCGCGAACCGAAGAATTTATGAATCTGTTTAAAGAGCTGGCCGCCCGGGCGATGGTTTTCGTCGAGCACCAGCACTTTGGCGCCCGCGCTCGCGGCCTGATAGGCGGCCGAAAGCCCGGCCGACCCGGCGCCGACCACGGCCACATCGGTTACGATCTGCTTCATTTGCCATCCTCCCCGTCAAAGGTGCCCAGGCCGTGCTGGGTGCGCACCTGCATGCCGTCGCGCACCGGGGTTACACAGGTGCGTGTATTGGGTACCCCATCGACGATCATCATGCAGTCCGTGCACCGGCCGATCAGCTCGAGATGCTGGTAGGCAAGAAGTACTGGCCGTTCCCGACCTACTCCGACATTCTGTTCTATGTATAATCGTAAGCTGTAATACGCTTGCGCTGATAACAAGTTTTCGTATATCGTTCTCTTTGTACACAATGGCGTGTATTTCCTGTTAGCCCTCAAGGGCGGCAGGGGATACACGCCATTTTAATTTTTAGGGGGTTTTATCAATGGATATCAATGCACTTGCGACTTCGATGGACGTCGGCTGGACGTTGGTCGCTGCGGCGCTCGTC
>JAUMSA010000109.1 GCA_031293105.1 Butyricicoccus sp.
ACCTTGACCTGTTCTTTCAGCGCCCGCATGGAGGCAATAGATACAGACATTGCCTGGTTCACGGTGTCGTTCACAGTCTTGGGCAGACGGTAAGATCCTTTGGCAGCAGTTTGTATCACTTTGGCCACAGCATTCGGATCGGCAAATCTGCCGCGGCCTGTTTTGGCAATAAAAGCTGTCAGTTCGTCCAGATCAGCGTTTGCCAGATCGTCCACAGTCTCAAAGTGTTCCATGAGCGCAATGGTGGTGGCGCTGGTATTTTGAATGTCCTTGTCCTGAGCCATGCCGGAGCATTTCAAAAACAAGTAGTTTGCAAACCGTTGCTTCTCCCGTGTCAGATTCTGAATGACATCAAATCTGGCTCTGGTGAGGGTTCTGAGAGCCTGGTAGCGATAGTCGTCCATATAGACCTCCTTGGCGATCCTGCCAAAACGGAGATGGTCGGCAATAACAAAGGCGTCCACAAAGTCGTTCTTGGGCAGATCAGGATAGGTTTCCTTAAACTTCCGCACCTGCTTTGGATTCAGAACATGGATTTTCCTCTGAAACTGTCTCAAGCGGCCGTCCTCACGAAGCGCATAGACCAAGCTGTCTCCGTAAATCGAGGTAGCCTCCAGGCCAATCACCACATCGCTGAGCCGCATGGAGCTGAGCGCCGACACGATTCTCTCTGCCAATAGTTTAGCACCGCCAAGGTTGTTCTGCACGGAAAAACTGGAGTGCTTGCTGCCATCGGGGTTCATCAGGTAGGCAACATTGTTTTTGCTGCTCACATCAATGCCAACGAATAATGGATTCACAATTTTCACCTCCCCGCATGGAGATTTCTGGCCAGCAGGCTTTGAGATACCCATGATAACCGGAGCATCCGCAACCTCGCGTATCAGAATCATTCCGGAGAAGACCAATGCGATAGCCCTCACTGCTGAAAGGGCGGCCTCGTCCCCGGCAAACAGCCAATGAGCGTGCACCTAACTTCCGGCTCAGGGGGACGCACTTTCATTGAAGCAGCCGTATGGCTCAACTGGAGGTGGTAGAGCTTAATCCTGCTGTCCTACAGCTATTGTATCATGGGCATTCCAAAGCCTGCTGATATTCATAAGTGAACTAAGCAGACGCACTTAAAACTGTCTGCAAATCTTATTATACGAGACCGGCTATAAAGGGTTGTCAAGAGAAGATTTCTAAATAGCTGGGGAATAGGGGGTATTGTGACGAAGGACAGCGAAGATGATATTCACCATTTTGCGGGAAACATGTCCCAGTGCTGTGAGATGGGATTTCCCTTCAGAGCGTTTGCGCTGGTAGTAGACAGAGATGGAAGGGTCTTTGAAGGCAGCGATAGTTGCAGCAAGCCAAATAGCCCGGCGCAGATAAGGCGAGCCACGTTTGGACATATGGACATGGCTGCCAACAAAGTTACCAGACTGTTTCATAGTCGGATCAATACCGGCAAAGGCGGCTAGTTTGCCCGGTGACGCAAATTTGCGGATATCGCCAATTTCACTGAGGATTGTAGCCGCAAGGGTTGGGCCAATACCTGTAATGGTGGTAAGTTGGTTGTCAAAAGCAGAAAGCAAACGTGCGATTTCTGTGTCGATTCTATCAACCTGTTTTTCCACGAAGCGAATCTGTTCGATGTATTGGCGGATGAGAAGGGCAATGGAATCGGAAGCCAGCAGGATCCCGAAGGAATTGCGTGCGGTGTTTTGAATCTCCTGGGCTTTCTCAATGCCATGGTGACCACGGCTGGCGGTGTAAATCGTCTCTGCCAGTTTGGCCGTATCAACGGCAAGCAGTTCTTCCGGTGTCGTGTATTCGGAGAGAAGTTGTAAAGAAGTCTTTCCAAAGGTATTGGTAAAAAGGTTTTCATACTCAGGGAACACTTGATCCAGCAACGCGATTACTTTCCGCTTTAGATCCGAAACAGAATCAACGATCCAGAAGCGATGGCGGCATAGTTCCCGCAATGCATGGAGTTCCGGTGCTGAAACAGCAGTTTCACAAAAGCGTCCGAAGCGGATGACCTCGGCAATGATAAATGAGTCTCTGCTGTCATTCTTAGCCTGGCGGATATACATTCCCCGCAGAGCATCTGACTGAACAGCGTTGATTACATGGACGGCGTACCCCTCATGACACAAATGGGTGTAAAGCGCCAGCCAGTAGTGCCCGGTAGCTTCCATTCCAAAGACGACATCATCCGCTCCTGAGATGTTCTTTACCCAATCCATCAGTTTGTTGAAGCCGGTATGAGAGTTGGCAAAACGAATGGGCTTTCCATACTGTTTTCCCGCTGCATTCATGATACTGGCTTCATGATTACGTTTGCCGATGTCGATGCCTACGATGTACATGCAGAACACTCCTTTGGTTCAGGTTTCGTATGGCTGCGCCTCTCGTTCTCCACGGGTCATACCCTACTGCGAAATGAGAAGACAGCTCACATCGGGCTGCTTCATCCGGCTCATCAATGAAATCCCGTGAAGGGAGAGGTTCCACTCTTGTATTCAGCGGACTCTGCCGCAAGGAGGGAAAGGAAGCCTCACCCATACGACGGTATTATATCATCAGCCTACTGGCTGCTGATACCAAATCTTAATCTTTATAGTAGGAGGGACAAAGCAAATGCAAGAACTGAACAACATCAAAATCATTGCTGTGGATCATGAGACAGCAAACACAGTTACTCCTACCCGGGTGATCGACTATAAAAATGAGCCGATCTTCTCCGGTAACATTCTGGATGATATTTGTGCGACAGCCAAAGGTTATGAATACCTTGCTTTTATCAGCCTTCGCAGGAAGAAGCAGGCCATGAACGAGAACATCCGTAGCACAAATCTTCGGCTGCCATGCTGATCTGGATTGGGATTTTCTTGGCGAGTAACCTTCGCATGGGATGAGCTGTCGAAAGGATGTGAACGCATGACAAGATTTCTGACGTCGGACAGCATACTGCCGCCATATATGGCATTCCCACGGTTTCTGTTGGACCAGGTGGATTTAAGCGAAACAGCCAAAATCTTATACACTATTTTGCTCGACCGAGCAAGGCTATCTTTAAAAAATAATGGTTGGACAGATGAACAATGTCATGTGTTTATTTTCTTCCCAATCAAATCTCTGGCCAAAGCCATGCATAAAAGCGATATGTCGATCAAGACAGCATTGAATGCCTTGGAAAAAGATGAACTGATTTTCCGCAAACGTCAGGGCGTCGGTATGCCGAATCGCATTTATGTAAAAATCCCACCGGATTTTCTGGTGCAGACGGACAGAAATCTTTCCGTTGGAC
>JAUMSA010000180.1 GCA_031293105.1 Butyricicoccus sp.
GGTTCCAGCCGCGTGTGCTCAGCAAAGGCCATCCGGCCGTCCACCGTCACTTGCAGGCGGCTGTCCAAGCGCCGCAGCTGGAACTGTTCGCCGCGCCCGGCGCGGCCGCAAGCCATGATCTCGGCGTAGGCGAAACGGCAGCTCCCGGCTAGCGCGATCTGCGTCTGGCTGCGCAGGTCGCTGCCCGCAAAAGGGATGACCGGCTGCGGCAGAAAGCGCACACGCGCGTTTTCGCCTACCTGCAGCCGGATGCGCCGCTCGACGTGCCCCTCACCGGTGTTGAACACCTTTTCGTAGCCCTGCGTGTAAACGGCGGCGTTCGAGCCGTCCGCAAAGCGGTATTCGGCGTCCAGCGTGTCCCCGGCCAGCAGCCCGGCCGACGCCGCCATGACCATCAGGTCGGTGCGGTCGCCGCGCACGAACGGGCGCATGATTTTATACGGCGCGGTGCAGTACACGTCCTCCAGACGGGTGCCGTTGCCGTGCCGGACGGTTTGCAGATACAGACGGCTGTCCATTATCGATCCTCGAATAGCACGTCGGTCTGAATCCAGCGCACGACCTCATCCAGCCCTTCGCCGCTGACCAGATTGGTAAACAGAAACTTACGCCCCTCGCGCATGCGCTCGCTGTCGCGCGCCATCACGTCCAGACTCGCGCCGACGAGCGGAGCGAGGTCGGTCTTGTTGATGACCAGAAGATCGCTGCGCGTCACGCCCGGGCCGCCCTTGCGCGGGATTTTTTCGCCCTGTGCCACGTCGATGACGTAGATGGAAGCGTCGGCCAGATCCGGGCTGAAAGTGGCGGACAGGTTGTCACCGCCCGACTCAATGAAGATGATCTGCACATCCGGGAAGCGCTCGGCCATTTCCTCGACCGCTTCCAGATTCATAGAGCAGTCCTCGCGGATGGCCGTGTGCGGGCAGCCGCCGGTTTCCACGCCCATGATGCGCTCGGGCGGCAGGCAGGAGTTGCGCGTCAAAAACTCGGCGTCCTCCTTGGTGTAAATGTCGTTGGTGATGACGCAGATGCTGTATTGTCCGCTCATGCGCCGCGTCAGGCGCTCGATCAGCGCGGTTTTGCCCGAGCCGACCGGCCCGCCGATGCCGATTTTGATATAACCCATGGTTTTGTTCTCCTTAGCTCATATAAAGTCTGGTGTACAGGGTTTCGTGCTGCATGGCCAGAATATCAAACGCCGCACCGCTGACGCCCAGATCGTCGGGCGTGACTGTCTGCGCGATCTGCACGGCCGTAAGCAGCGCGGGCAGGCTGTCCCGCAGCACGCGCTGGGCTTCCAGCTGGCGCAGCGGCACGCACTTGGCCGCGTGCGTGGTCATAGCGCTCAGCAGGGAATAGCCGTAGATGGTCAGCGCCTCCTGCGCATCCATGCCGTGCCCGGCCGCAAACAGGCCGACCGCAATCGGATGCTGTCCGGTGCAGTCACCCTGCCGGATGGCGGCGCGATAAGTTTCCAGCAGGGGAAGGGGCGCGATCTGCGCCGCAGCTTTGATGAGCCGCATGCACAGCTTGGCGCTGCCCTGCCGCACCTCCATCGGCGCGCGCAGCGCGGTGTACAGCCGGTCGAGCGATACCCACGCGGCCTCGTCCGCGGCGTTCTGCATGGCCAGCGCCATCGCGCCCAGCTCCTGATAGGGGGCGATGGCCAGATAGTCGGCCAGATAGCGCTGCAAATCTTCGGGCGCCGCGACCATGCCGCGCTGCACAAAGGTTTCCAGACCGTTGGACAGCGTAAATGCGCCGATGGGAAACAGGCTGTCGCAGATTTGCAGCATATACAGCCGCCGCAGCTCATCCATGGGCGTGGCTGTGCGTGTGACCGTGCGCGTGGCTGTGTTCGCCCGCGCCGTGGGCGCGGCAGGCCACATAGTCGGAAAAGTCGGCGCACACCTGCTTGGCGTCAAACCCCAGCCGCTGCAAATACAGCAGCGTCGGCTCGTCGTAGGGGACGCTGACCGTGTGCTCCTCGATCTTGAGTGGCAGGTGGCGGTTGCCCAGTTCAAAACACAGCCGTCCCATCTCCTGCATCGTGTCGACGTGCGTCTGGATGAGCGGCGCGGGCGCAACCTTGACGACATAGATTTTGCCGTTTTGTTCGGCCAGCACATCGCCCGCGTGCAGCGGTACACCGACGCAGACGCCCAGTTCGGTGCCGTCCGCCGCCGTCTTGGCGATGCGCTTTTTTTCGGTTTCAAACCACGCAAACTCCACAGGCACAATTTCGCCCGCCGGATGCTGCGCGTTCACATTTCCCAGAATTTTATCTGCAATCACCGGTTTATGTCCTCCTTAGAATAGGAAATACCGCTGGGCAAGTGCCAGCTCGGAAAACGGCTCACAGGTGACCGGCTCGCCGTCCACCGTGACCGTGTAGGTCTCCGGGTCGACCCGCACATCCGCAATCACGTCGTTGTGGCGCATGTCGCGCTTGCCGATATCGCGGCAGTGCGACACCGGCAGCACCGTGCGGCTGAGACCAAGCTGCCCCGCGATGTCGTGCTCGTAGGCGTAGCGCGACACGAACGTGACGCAGGACGCCGCCAGCGCCTTGCCGTGCGCGCCGAACATGTCGGTGTAAACGACCGGTTCGGGCGTCGGGATGGAAGCGTTCGCGTCGCCCATGCGGGAGGCCGCAATCGCGCCCGACTTGAGCACCATCTCGGGCTTGGCGCCGAACATCGCGGGCTGCCAGAGTACAAGGTCGGCCAGCTTGCCCACCTCGACCGAGCCGACATAGTCGGAGATGCCGTGCGTGATGGCGGGGTTGATCGTGTATTTGGAGATATAGCGCTTGACGCGCGCGTTGTCGCTGCGCGCGCTGTCGCCCGCAAGCGGGCCGCGCTGCTTTTTCATCTTATCGGCGGTCTGCCAGGTGCGGGTGATGACCTCGCCTACGCGCCCCATGGCCTGCGAGTCGCTCGACATCATGGAAAAGATGCCCATGTCGTGCAGCACGTCCTCGGCCGCGATGGTTTCCGGACGGATGCGGCTGTCCGCAAAGGCCACGTCCTCGGGGTTGTCCTTGTCCAGGTGGTGGCAGACCATCAGCATGTCCAGATGCTCGTCGATGGTGTTGCGGGTGTAGGGCATGGTCGGATTGGTGGAGGAGGGCAGCACATAGTCGAACGCCGACGCGCGGATGATATCCGGCGCGTGGCCGCCGCCCGCGCCCTCGGTGTGGTAGGTGTGGATGGCGCGCCCGCGGAACGCGGCAATGGTGTCCTCGACGCAGCCGGTTTCGTTGAGCGTGTCCGTGTGGATGGACACCTGCACGTCATATTTGTCGGCCACCGACAGGCAGCAGTCGATGGCGGCAGGCGTGCTGCCCCAGTCCTCGTGCAGTTTGAGTCCCGCCGCGCCCGCTTCGATCTGCTCGGCGAGCGGCGCTTCGGACGAGCAGTTGCCCTTGCCGAGAAAGGCCACGTTGATGGGCAGATCCTCGGCGCTTTGCAGCATGCGCGCCAGATGGAACGCGCCCGGCGTGCAGGTGGTGGCGTTGGTGCCGTCGGCCGGGCCGGTGCCGCCGCCAATCATGGTCGTTACGCCCGAATACAGCGCCGTGCGCACCTGGGTGGGAGAGATAAAGTGGATGTGGCTGTCGATGCCGCCCGCGGTCAGAATCAGCCCTTCGCCCGCAATCGCCTCGGTCGAGGCGCCGATGACCATGCCCGGCGTCACGCCGTCCATGATGTGCGGGTTGCCCGCCTTGCCGATGCCCGCGATTTTGCCATCCCGGATGCCGACGTCGGCTTTGTAAATGCCCGTGCAGTCCACAATGAGCGCATTGGTGATGACCGTGTCCAGACACTCGTCGTCCGTGTGGGTGCAGGATTGCCCCATGCCGTCGCGCAGACTCTTGCCACCGCCGAACTTGGCCTCATCGCCGTAAACGGTCAGGTCTTTTTCCACCTCGATGATGAGCGAGGTGTCCGCCAACCGCACGCGGTCGCCCGTCGAGGGGCCGTACATGAGCGCATAGTCTTTTCTCGAAATTTCGATCATTGGTCGTCCTCCATCCCCAAAAAGCCCAGAGTCTTCGCCTTTTCAAACGCCGCTTCGCGCACCGCCGGGTCGTCCATCGGGCCGCTGCACAGCGCGTTCAGGCCGTAGCCCTCGCGCGAGCCGCCGATGGCGGTCAAGCGGACGGTTTTGGTCTCGCCCGGCTCAAAGCGCACCGCGGTGCCCGAGGGAATATCCAGCCGCATGCCCCAAGCCGCGCGGCGGTCAAACCGCAGGCGGGCGTTAACCTCAAAAAAGTGGATGTGCGAGCCGACCTGAATCGGGCGGTCGGCCGTGCTGACCACGGTGACTTCGGTGGTGTCCCGTCCTTCGTTGAGGCGGATGACCCCGTCCCCGCACAGCACCTCGCCGGGGACTAACCGCCCGGTGGTCGGGATGGGGTTGTGTACGGTCACCAGCTTGGTGCCGTCGGGGAAGGTCGCTTCGACCTGAATTTCGTGAATCATCTCAGCCACACCGTCCATGACCTCGTCCTCGGTCAGGATTTTGCGGCCGGCCTGCATCAACTCGGCCACCGTGCGGCCGTCGCGCGCTTGCTCGGCGATTTCGCTCGAAATCAGCGCGACCGCTTCCGGGTAATTGAGCCGCAGGCCGCGCGCGCGGCGCTCCTTGGCCACGCTGCCCGCCAGATGGAGCAGCAGCTTATCGGTTTCCCTTGGCGTTAAACGCATATGGTTCCTCCTCCATGTTCACAGCGCGGAAAGTATAAAAATACCGCCGCGCCTTCATTTACTTTGCCTTCCATGCGGATGCGCCCGCCGTGCCGCCGCATGATGCGGTCGGCCATGGCCAGGCCGACGCCTGTGCCTTCGAATTCATTTTGTGTATGCAGCCGCTGGAAGATACGGAACAGCCGGCTGGCATAGGCCATATCAAAGCCCACGCCGTTGTCGCGCACCGAAATGACGGTAAAGTCGTCCTCCTCGGCTGCGTGCACTTCGATCACCGCCTGTTCGCGCGTGCGCGTGAATTTAAACGCATTGCTGATGATATTTTTCAGCATCATGCGGATGAGCACCGCGTCGCCCCAAACGGGCGGGAGCGCATCGCAGCGCAGGATAATTTGCCGGTCGGGTTCGGCCAGCTGCTGCTCGTGAAAGCACGCGCGCAGCATGGCCTCCAAATCGAGGATCTCAAACGACGGCTTGATGTTGCACATGCGCGAAAACTCCAGCAGGCGGTTGACCATCAGGGTCAGCTCACCCGCCTTGTCGTCCAGCATGGCCACGATGCGCGCCGCCTCGCCGGCAAGGTCGTCGCCCAGCTCTTCACGCAGGGCGGAAAGCAGCATCCGCATTACGCCGAGCGGGCTTTTCAGGTCGTGCGAGACCGCCGAGCAAAAGCGGTCGAGCTCGTCATAAGCCTCGGTCAGCGCGCGGGTCTGCCGCGCAATCCGCAGATGCGCCGAAATGCGCGCAAGATATTCTGCGCGCACAAATGGCTTGGATACATAATCACAGCACCCGGCTTCAAATCCCGCGGTGATGGCCGCGGGATGGTTGTCGGCGGTCACAAAGATCACCGGAATGTCCTTGGTGCGTTCTTCACTTTTGATGCGGCGGCACAGTTCCAGCCCGTCCATGCCCTCCATGTGTACGTCGAGCACAATGAGGTCGGGCATGTGCCGGCTGAGGAAGGTGAGCGCCGCTTTTCCGCTCGCTGCGGCGTGCACCCGGTAGCCCTGCTGCCGCAGGATGGCGCCCGCAAACGCCAGATGGTCGGGCAGGTCGTCGACGATCAGGATGCTGGCGCCTGCCTCCATCGGCTCGAGCACGTTGCTGCTCATGCGGTCATCAGGTGCTGCACATGCGCCGCATCTGCCTCGGCGGTCAGGCTGTCATAAATCAGCTCGCCCTTTTCCATCACGTACAGGCGGTTGGTGTTTTGCAGCACAAAGTCCAGATACTGCTCGACCAGCAGCACGGTCAGCCCGAGTTCCTTGTTGACCCGGCGGATGGCCACGCCGATGTCCTCGATGATCGAGGGCTGGATGCCCTCGGTCGGCTCGTCAAGAATCAGAATCTTGGGTTCGGCGACCAGTGCGCGGGCGATGGCCAGCTGCTGCTGCTGGCCGCCCGACAGGTCGCCGCCGCGCCGCGCGGCGAACTTGGGCAGGATGGGGAAGAGCTCGTAAATATAATCGGGCACCTTGCCGCGCTTTTTGCGCGCGTACATGGCCAGTTCCAGGTTTTCCTGCACGGTCATCTGGGGGAAGATGTCGCGCCCCTGCGGCACATAGCCGACGCCCGATGCCGCGCGTTCATAGGTTGGCCGGCCGACCAGTTCCTTTCCGTCCAAGCGGATGGAGCCGCAGGGCGTGCGCACCAGACCCATAATGCTCTTGAGGGTGGTCGATTTGCCCACGCCGTTGCGCCCAATGAGGCCGACGATTTCGCCCTGCGGCACCTCGAGCGACAGCCCGTGCAGCACGCGGCTTTCCCCGTAATAACTATCGATTCCAGTGATTTTCAGCATCACCTGTTCCTCCCTTTGTGTTACGACGCAGCCTTGCCGCGTCCCAGATAGACCGCCTGCACCGTGGGGTCGGCCAGCACCGCATCCACTGTGCCTTCGGTCAGCACCTTGCCTTCGTGCAGCACGGTCACGATGTCGGCCGTCTGCCGCACAAAGTCCATGTCATGTTCGATGACAATGACCGTGCACTCGTTTTTGATTTCGCGCAGGATTTCGCCCGTGCGCATAGTTTCGGGCTTGCCCATACCGGCTGCCGGTTCGTCCAGCATGATGATCTCGGGCTTTTGCACCAGCTGCATGGCAATTTCCAGCCACTGCTTTTCGCCGTGCGCCAGCGCCCCGGCGCGCTCCTGCACGCGGTCGCGCAGGCCGACGCGCTCGAGCACCCGGTCGATCTGTTCGAGTTCCTCCTTGGAGGGCTTGCCGAAAATCGAGTCCCAGATGCCCTTGTGGCCCTTGAGCGAGAGCAGCATATTGTCCCATACGGTCAGTCCGGCGAACACGCTCGGCACCTGAAATTTGCGCCCGATGCCCTCGCGGACGATGCGGTATTCGGGCATGCCGGTCAAGCGCACGTCGCCGTTTTCGGCCGAGTGGAAGATGACCGAACCGGTGGTGGGCTTGGTCTTGCCGCAGATGATGTCGAGCAGCGTGGTTTTGCCCGCGCCGTTCGGCCCGATGAAAAAGTGAGTGGAATGCCGTTCGACGGCGGCGCTGACCTCGGTCAGTGCGTAAAAGCCGTCAAAGCAGACCGAAATGCCTTTGATATCGAGAATGATTCCGTTTTTAGCCGCCATGCGGGGTCACACTCCTTTCTGGGTCTGGTTGGCAGGAGCCTTCTTGGTGACGGCTGCCGGACGATTGCGCAGGCTGCGAATCCATGCGGGCAGCTGCTCGCAGAACAGGCCGACCAAACCGCCGCGGAAGAACAGGATGGTGATGACAAAGATTGCGCCGATGATGTACTGCCACAGGTCGACCAGGCTGCCGGAGGACAGGTTGTATTCACACAGGTTAATCACAAATGCGCCGATGACCGCGCCGATGATTGTGCCGCGGCCGCCGACGGCCACCCAAATCACCATAGTGATCGAGTAGGCAATGGTCATCTGGGACGGGGTGATCGAGCCGTTGAAGTTGACGAACAACGCGCCCGCCAGCGCTGCGATGATGGCCGACAGCACATAAACAAAGGTCTTATAGTGGCTGACCTGATAACCGGAGAAGTAGGTGCGGTTTTCGCCGTCGCGGATGGCGACCAGCAGCTTGCCGAACTTGCGGTGGGTCAGGAAACGGCACAGCGCATACACGAGCGCCATCAGCAGCAGGGCACCGTAGAACAGCAGGAACATCTGCGGGCGGTGTTTTTCGCCGCGGATGCTGCCCAGCACGGTCTGGATCTCGGTGATGCCGACGTTGCCGTTGGTGTAGGGCGACAGGGCGATGAAGATGGAATAGGCCGCCCAGGTCAGCGCCTGCGAAATGATGGAGAAATACACGCCCTTGACGCGGTTTTTAAAGATGAAGTAGCCGATCAGACCAGAGAGCACGGTCGGCACCAGCACCAGCATCACGATGGCGCCCGGCAGCGTCTGGAACGGCTGCCAGATGGTCGGCAGCTCGGTCAAACCGCCGACGTGCATGAAATCGGTGATGCCGCCGCCCGTGGCTTGCAGCTTCAAATACATGGCCATCGCGTAGCCGCCGAGGGCGAAATACAGGCCGTGGCCGAGCGACAGGATACCGGCATAGCCCCAGATGAGGTCAAGCCCCATGGCGACGATGGCAAACGCGATGCACTTACCGAGAAACAGTACGGTCGAGCTGGCCGAGATGACACCCGCCTGCAACAGCAGAGGCATGGCGGCCAGAATCAAAACAATGACGGCAAAACACAGGTTTGCGCCCTGTTTTTTGAGAATTTTCATGAATGGAACCCTCCCTTAGTCATCCAGACTGCGGCTGCGGATGGTGAACAGGCCCTGCGGACGCTTTTGCAGGAACAAAATCACCAGCAGCAGGACAATGGCCTTTGCAATGGTGGCGGAGGTGTAATTTTCCGCAAAGATGCTCGATGCGCCGATGGCCGTCGAGCCGACCACGGTACCCAGCAAACGGCCCACGCCGCCCAGTACCACGGCCATAAACGAATTGACGATGTAGCTCTGGCCCACGGTGGCGTCAATCGAGCCGAGCAGCGCGATCGAGCAGCCGGCCAGTCCTGCAAGGCCCGAGCCGAGCGAGAAGGTCAGGCAGTCGACACGGCGGGAATTGATGGCCATGCACTGCGCCATCGGGCGGTTCTGCATAACGGCGCGCACCTGCCGGCCAAAAGCCGTGCGGTACATCAGCACACCGACACCCGCCAGACACGCGATGACCAGTCCCAGAATGAACAAACGGTTATACGAAAACGTGCAGCCGCCGATGGTCAGACCGCCGGACAGAAAGGACGGGGCATTGACGTTGACGCCCTGCGCGCCGAAGATCGACCGTGCGGCCTGCTGTAAAATCAGGCTGATGCCCCAGGTCGCAAGCAGCGAGTCGATTTCGCGGCCGTACAGGCGGGAGATGACCACCCGCTCGAGCACAGCGCCCAGAGCAAAGGTGACCACGAAGGCCAGCGGCAGCGCGGCGATGTAATACCAGTCTTGTACCCCGGCCGGCAGGAATTTGGTGAACAGCTCCTGCGTGACATAGGTCATATAGGCGCCAATCATGACAAATTCACCGTGCGCCATGTTGATGACGCGCATCAGGCCAAAGGTAATGGCAAGGCCGAGCGAGGTCAGCAAAATAATCGAACCAAGACTCAGGCCGTTAAATAACGTAGTAATAAATTCTTGCATGGTTTTCCTCCTGATTCTGCGTGCTCGAATCCCCAAATGGCAGCATAACCGACCGGGTTCTGCCGCCATTTCCGGATTCCAGCGCGGGCGGCAACATGCCGCCCACGCTTTCTCGGAATTCCGGTTATTCCTCCAGCGGCTGGATACCTGCTTCGACCGCCCAATCGTAGGTGGTCAGGTACGGATCCGGATCAACCGGGCCGTCGGTGGAGTAGATCTCATAGATGAGGCCGTCCTCGCCGACCTGGCCGATGCGTACCGGCTTTGCCAGGTGCTGGTTCTCGCCGTTGATGGTGACCTTGCCTTCCGGTGCGTCAAAGGAGATTTCGCCCGAGTCGATGGCCTCGATCACCCTGTCTACGTCAGAGCTGCCGGCCTTTTCACAAGCGGCTTTCCACAGGTAAACGGCGTCGTAAGCGGCTTCTGCCGGGTCGCTGGTCACGCGGTCCGCGCCGAACATCGCCTTATAAGCTTCGACAAACTTCTGATTTTCCGGGGTATCGGTCGTCTGGTAGTAGTTCCAGGAAACCATGTGGCCCTTGAGGATGTCTGCGCCGATGGTCTTGACTTCTTCTTCCGCGATGGAGAAGGACATGGTCGGATAGGTTTCGGCCGTGTAGTTCTTTTCGCTCATCTGCTTGAAGAAGGAGACGTTACCGGTGCCGTTCAGGGTGTTGATGATGATGTCCGGCTGTGCGGCTTCGATCTTGGAGATGATGGCTGCAAAGTCGGTCTGGTCCATATCGGCATATTCTTCACCGACGATCGTAGCGCCCGCAGCTTCGACCTGCGCGGTGATGATCATATTCGCCGTGCGGGGGAATACGTAGTCGGAACCGAGCAGGAAGAAGTTCTTGTAACCCTGGTCGAGCAGGTATTCAATCGCGGGCACGATCTGCTGGTTGGGGGCGGCGCCAGTGTACACGATGTTGGGCGAGGATTCCATGCCCTCATACTGTACCGGATACCACAAAAGCGCGTCGTAATCCTCGACAATCGGCTTGACGGCCTTGCGGGAGGAGGAGGTCCAGCAACCGAAAATGGTGCTGACGCCGTCGCTGTCGATCAGTTTTTCGGCCTTGGTGGCAAAGGTAGAGGGCTCGGAAGCGCCGTCCTCTTCGATGTATTCGATCTGTGCGCCGTTGACGCCGCCCGCCGCATTGATTTCGCTGATAGCCAGCAGCTCGGCATCGCGTACCGAGGTTTCGGAAATCGCCATCGAACCGGTCAGCGAGTGCAGCAGGCCGACGGTGACGGTCTTGCCGTCCGAGCCATCGGCAGCGCTGCCTTCGCCGGACGAGGACGAGCCGCCGCAGGCAGCCAGCCCGGTGAACAGCGCGGCTGCGACTGCCGCAGCCGTCAAACGACGAATCAGGGAATATTTCATGGTTCTAAACTCCTTTTTTCCAGTTCGCAATAAAAAAAGCCGATCCGCACGGCCCCTTGCCGTTGGATCGACCCCATTGTCGAATCGTTCAGTTTAATACAGGACATCGTCCCCCAATTTGATGCGCGCGGCCTGGATGATCAGGCTGGCGGCATCCCGGTATGCAAACCGTCCGGTGTTCACCGTCAGGTCGTACAGCGTGGGGTTGGTCCAATCTTCGCCCCGCGTGTAGTACCGGTAATAATCGGCCCGATATTGGTCGGTTTTGGAAATCAGACGATGGGCCTGCTCCTCGGTAACGCCCAGCTTGTTCATCACCGTGTCCACACACACGCCGCGTGGCGCTTCCACATAGGCGCTGACCACATTGCGGCGGTGGCGAAGCAGATAGTTGGCGCATTTGCCGACAATGACACACGAGCGGGTGCGCGCCAGTTCTTCGATAATCCACGCCTGAATGTTAAACAGGTTGTCATCCGAAACGAATTTCCGATCATTCGGGCCATACGTCCGGTCGATATTCGGCGCTTTTTGCAGCACACGCAGCAGCTTGGGACGCCGCAGGCGTTCATCGACTTGCATGAACTTTTCCTGGCTGATGCCGCTGCAGGCCGAAGCCATGGCCGGTATCTGGCTTTCATAGCAGGGGATACCGAGCTGTGCGGAAATCAGTTCGCCGATCTGCTTGCCGCCCGAGCCGTAGCCGCGTGCAATCGTGATGACGTAGTTTTCCATGTTCTCACCATCCTTTCGGTTGCTTTGTTTCTGATTCCATTATAGTCCTGGACAAAAACAGCGAACACGGAAAAAATCAGCGTTTCCCCGTAAAAAATCAGCGATGGGCCGCGCGGTACTGGCTGGGCGTGCAGCCGGTCTGCGCCTTGAAGATGCGCGTAAAGTAGTCGGGAGAGGCAAAACCGAGCCGTTCGCTGATTTCACCCGCCCGATACGTGCTGTCCCGCAGCAGGCACTTGGCGTGCTCGACGCGCACGCAGTTGTACAGGGCGCCGAAGGTCATGCCGGTCTGCGCCTTGCAGGTTTTGCCGAAGTAGTCCTTGCTCAGCCCCAGATGCTCGGCCGCCTGCTCCATGGTGACCACTTCGTTTAAATGCGCGGCGAGAAAGGCGGCCAGCGTTTGGGTAAACCCGTTTTCTTCGATGGGGACGCCCGCCTGGTCAAACGCCGCGCGCACAATGGCAAACTGGCTGTCCTCCGCGCCGCGCGAGGACAGGAACGCCGCCGCGCGCGCCAGCACTTCGCTGAGCTGGCTGTCCTGGAAGGGCTTGACGATGTAATCGAACGCACCCAGCACCAGCCCTTCGCGTGCATATTCAAATTCCCCATAGGAGCTGACCAGGATGACCGGCGTGTTGCTCTGGAGCTGCCGCAGGGCGCGCAGCAGTTCCAGCCCGTCGATAAACGGCATGCGGATATCGGTCACGATCAGGTCAAAGCATTCCTCGTCCAGTTTGGCCAGCGCCTCCCGGCCGTCGGCTGCTTCGGCGGCCAGACAAAAGCCCTGTTCCTGCCAGGCGTGCATGCGCGTGTACATATACCGCAGCGCGGCATCGTCTTCAACCAGCAGAACCCGATACATTTCCGTTTCCCTCCTCGGTGTCGGCGGACAGAGCCGCCGCCTGTTCAAAATCATAGCGTTCCATGGCTGCCGCCAGCTGCATAAACCGCGCGTGCGGCAGCGCCCCTTGCAGCGCGTCCCGATGGGCTTCAAACCAGTCGGCCGCCGCCAGATCGTAATCGGCGCACAAGGCGTGCAGGCGGTGAAGCGCCTGCGCGGGCGGGATAGCGCCATCCTTGCGTACGGGCGGCGCGGTATAGCGGCGCAGTTCTTCCAGCGTGCGGTCAAATAGTTCGGTAAAGCGGTCCAGCGAATCCATGCGGCCGTGGTGCAGTTCATCGAGCAGCGTGCGGCTGACCTCCATGAGCGGTTCGCAGCACAGGTTGCCGGTCAGTCCAACCAGATCGTGCAGGATGGCGCGCGCGTTGCCGACGTGTCCGTTGCGCAGATGGATGCGGATATATTCGGCCGAATGGCAGTGCGACCGCACAAAACGGGCGCACAGCGCGGCCAGCTGTTCCTTGTCGCCGCCCAGTGTGCGCAGCGCCTGTTCCACGTGAAACAAACAGCTGTTTGCGGTCGCCAGCGTTTCGGGCGCGTGCGCAGCTAAGTGGAAATAGCGCTGCAACAGCTCTTGCAAGGCAGCCGGACGCAGCGGTTTGGTCACATAATCGTTCATGCCCGCGGCCAGCGCCTTTTCGCGCACATCGCCCACCGCGTCAGCGGTCAGGGCCAGCAGCGGCACCGTGCGATAGGCTTCCAGGCCTCGGATGGCGCGCGCGAGCGCATAGCCGTCCATATCCGGCATGCGGATATCCAGCAGCACCATGTCGTAGGCCGTGGCCGCGGCCTTTTCGAGCGCCTGTTTGCCGCTTTCCGCGGTTTCCACGTGCAGGCCGAAGCTTTCCAGCAGTTCACGCTCCATAATCAGGTTGATTTCGTTGTCGTCCACCAGCAAAACGGTTTTGCCGGTCGGCAGGGCGAGGGTGTGCCGGCCTTCCTGTGTGTGTTCGGGCACAAAAGACGCGCGGAAGTCCATGCGGAACCGGAAGGTCGCACCGTGACCCGGTTCGCTTTCCAACTCGAGCACATGGGCGCCGCCGCTGGCCGTTTCCACAATGCGACGCGCGATGCCGAGCCCCAGCCCGGTGCCGCCGTACCGGCGCGACGTACTCGCGTCGGCTTGCTCAAATGGCTCGAAAATGCGCGCCTGATCGGCCGGGCTGATGCCGATGCCGGTATCGGCCACGGTAAACAGCAGGGTGCAGCCGTTTCCGTCCTGCCGTTCGCAGCGGGCGGACAGGGTCACGCCGCCGTGTTCGGTGAACTTGACCGCATTGCCCACCAGATTGACCAGCACCTGCCGCAGGCGCATCGGGTCGCCGCACACCTGCGCGGGCAGGCTGTCCGCTTGCAGGTGAAAATACAGCCCCTTTTGCACGGCGCTGTTTTCCAGCATGTCCCGCACTTCCTGCAAAAGCTCGGTGGGCGAGAAGGCGGTCTGCTCAAAGGTGATGGCGCCCGCTTCGATCTTGGAGAAGTCCAGAATGTTGCTGATGAGCCCCAGCAGGGTGTTGGCTGCCGCGTGCATGCTGCGGCAGTAGCGGCGCTGCTGGTCGGTGATGGGTGTCTGCTCGAGCAGATAGAGGTATCCGGTTACCGTGCCGAGCGGCGTGCGCAGTTCGTGGCTCATCTGGGCGAGGAACTCGCTTTTGGCCTGGCTGGCCTTGTCCGCCTCATCGCGTGCCTGCCGCATGACCGCTTCGGCCTGGCGGCGGTTTTCCAGTTCCCGCTCGAGCGTGGCGCGCAGGCGGTTAAACATGCGGCCAAAGCGGTAGGGCTCGGCCGCGCCGCAGGGCGTAACGCGCACCAGCATCCCGGCCCGCGGCGCATCGGACAGCGCGGCGGTGTAGTTGGTCAGCGGCAAGATGTACAGCCGCGCGAGCAGCCACAGCAGCCCGGCGATCAGCAGCAGCGAAAAGGCCAGACAGCCGATTTGCAGCCGCGACGCCGCGACGCGTCCGGCGGTCGCCAGCGCGCCTTCGCGCGCCAGTCGTTCGGCCGTGCGCTGCTGGAACTGCGTGATGGGCGTCATGATTTCGTTCTTGGCCTGTTCGTATGCTGCATCATAGAGAATGGTGCGCGCGGTTTCCCGTAGATCGGTCCCGGCGGCCGTATCCGATGGCTCGAGCGGGAAGGCTTCCACCCGCGTCAGATAGCTGCGCAGCGGTTCGTCGGCCGCGGCGGGCTGCCCCTGCGCGAGCAGCATCAGCTTCATCGAGCGGGTTTCGGTGTCAATCAGCAGGTCGGAATTGCGCTTGGCCTCGGCCAGCAGTTCGGACTCCTCAGCGGGCAGGGAAAACCCCTCCAGCGTGTGGATGACCGTATCCCGCCGCTGGGAAACGCAGACCTCATCCCAGTAGTTTTTCAGATGTTCGATGTCGCCCGTAATCGAATATTTGCGCACCTCGTCGGTCAGATAATCGGACGCATCGGCCAGCTGCTGCCCTAGGTCGGCCAGCGCCGTGCGGGTGTCCTTGGCCTGGGCCTCGCGCTGCACGCAGTCGTTCATATAGCGGTTACTGCCCAAAATAACACATAGCACCACCAAAAAGGCAAGGAAGGAGAAGGCCAGAATGCCGCGGCTGTTCCAGCGCCGTACGGTGAGCCAAGCAGATTTTCGCATGATCGTACCCCCGTTTCTCCAAAAAGCAGAAGGCGAGGACACTTCTGAAAAAGCATCCTCGCCTTTTTGCAATAACTATTTCCTACCATACCACACGGTCGGTCAAAAGTCAATATCAGCGGCGGCCTCGTCAGCCCTGCGCTTCATCTTGTGATAATACCGGTCTACATGAGCGACATAAATAATACCGCCGACAATATACGCAATGGCCGTCAGGGCAAACCCAACCGGCAGGCCGATGCTCTCCTGCATGAAGCCCATCAAAAGCGAACCGATGCCGATGCCGACATCATAGGACAGCATATAGGTGGCATTGGCGACGCCGCGCTGGGGCGCCGGGGTAGTGCCGGTGACAAAGGATTGGAACAGCGGCTGCAAAATGCCATATCCAAGGCCGAAAAAGAACCCGGCAAGCAGCATATGCACCCCGGTCGTGAGGAAGAGGTAGCTGGCCATGGTCACAATCAAAATCGCCAGGCTGACATAGACCAGCACGCGATGCTCATTGGCATCGATTTTTTTCTGGGTGGACAGCTTGGAAAGCAGCATACCAGCAACCAGGCAGATATAAAAATACGGGAGAAACGCCGTGAGTCCTTTTTCCTGCGCCAAAATGGAAGAATAGGCGATAACCGCGCCATAGGGAATCATCAAAAACATCATGTTAAACATAAAGGGGAGTGCGGGGCCATAAATGGTGTCTTGGATGGAAAACTTTTGGCGCTCGACCTTGGGGTAGCGGATGCGGCAGCAGGAAACGCAGATGAGGGCCAGCACGGTGATTGCAAAAATGGTCAGGAAGGATGCCGTGCTGCTCAGGTGGTTTTGCACCTGGATGCCGACAAACGGGCCGACCGCCATGCCGATGGACACAGTAAAGGCAAACCGGCTGATGCCCTGTGTGATTTTGTTGAAAGGCAGCACATCGCCGGCTAGCGTCATGGTCGCCGAGCCGCATACCGAATAGACCGCACCCATGTACAAC
>JAUMSA010000192.1 GCA_031293105.1 Butyricicoccus sp.
ATCTATGGATTTTCTGTGGACCAAGCAAACAGCCATTCTGGACAATATTGCAAATGTAGAAACGCCGAATTATAAGGCAAAATATGTAACATTTGAGGAAGCCCTGCGGGGCAAATTGAATGCTGCTGGTAATGGCAATACGCAAGATATCCGTAATATCCTGGAGGACGCCTCGGCAACCGTTCATGTTGCAGAGGATGAAACCGCTCGCATGGATGGGAACGGTGTGGATGCTACCGAACAAGCCATTGAGTTAGCACGCAATGCACTTCAGCAGCAGCATGTGTTTAATGCCATCTCCAATGACTTCACTTTGTTGCGCACAGCAATCCGCGGACAGTAAGGAGGATATTGATGGCTTTTTTAAGTTCCATGAACATCACCGGCTCGGGCATGACTGCTCAGCAGCTTCGGTTGGATGTCGTTTCGGAAAACGTTTCGAATATTAACACAACCCGTGTCGAGGGCGGCACAGGGCCGTACCGCCGCAAAATGGTTGTGATGGAAGCAGACGGTGGTCGGGATTCCTTTCGGGACATTTTGGCGCGCGCGGCTGGTAATCTGCCGCAGGCAACCGGCGATCTGTCCGAAAATGGCGGCGTGCGCGTGACTGAGATCGTGGAGGATCAAAGCCCGTTCAAGCTGCAATATGACCCGACCCACCCGGATGCTAATGCGCAGGGCTATGTTGAACTGCCCAATGTCGACTTGGTCAAGGAGATCACCGACGCCATGGCAGCGACCCAGGCCTTTTCGGCCAATGTGACGGCGTTCAACACCCTGAAAACCGTGGCGACCCGTGCGCTGGATATCGGTAAGTAAATCTATTTGAGCCACCAGTTTATAAAGTGAGGGATAAGGAATGGCAGCAATCGGATCGATTCAGCCGTTGTGGGACACCTTCCCGAGTGCATCCACAGCGGCACAAAAGACAGACAATACGGGAATGCCGATCTTTGCAGATGTTTTTCAGTATGCGATTGACAATGTCAAGCAGACCGATGCGGAAAAGAATCAGGCGGAATATCTGTTAGCCACCGGACAACTGGATAATCCGGCAACCTTGTCAATTGCAAGCACAAAGGCACAGCTTTCTGTCGAATTATTGGTACAGCTACGCAATAAAGCACTGGACGCATACAGTGAAATCACTCGTATGAGCATATAAGTTTGGTGCGTATGACCGGAAGAATGATAAAGGATAGGCGGAGTCAATTGTGAAAGAAAAGCTGCAAGGCGGTTTAGCAAAAATTAAAGGACTTTATACCGGGGACAAGAAGTCAAAGAGCATTAAAATTACGGCGGTCGTACTTGCGGCAGTCGTAGTTTTTGCTGTCGTCATGGCGGTTATCCTCAACAATCGTCCGTATGAAGTGCTTTTTACAGGACTGTCTACCGATGAAGCTTCGGCGGTTGTGTCCAAGCTGGAAGAATACGGCGCAACCGATTATAAAATTGAGGGCGATACCATTAAAGTTCCCCAGGCGGATGAACCGGACCTGAAAGCCAAACTTCTGTTGGACGGCTATCCCAAATCGGGCTTTAACTACGATACATACTTTAATAATGTCGGTATAATGGCCAGCGAATCCGACCGGGAAACGGTCCGTAATTATGAATTGCAGGATCGCATGGCGGCCGTCATCCGCTGCTTTGACGGCGTAAAAGACGCGGTAGTCAATATTTCCGCCGGTTCCGACCAGCGGTATGTGCTGGACAGCGACAATGCCATCCCGGCCAGCGCCGCAGTTGTCGTCACCATGCAGGACGGCGGGGCGCTCCCCGAAGAATACGTGGAGGCCATCGGCAACCTGGTCGCACGCAGCGTCCAGGGCCTGGAATTTGACAGCATTTCGATCAGCGACTCGCTCGGCAATACCTATACACCGGGTGGCGATTCCAATACCAGCGCATCGGCTTCGGATTTGAAGATGCGTCTGGAAAATCAGGTCAACAACCGGGTGCGTTCAGAAGTGTTGCAGGTGCTTACCCCGGTTTACGGTAATGACAACGTGCGTGTCAGCGTAAATAGTACGGTGGATGTCAGCCACAGCGTTTCCGAATCGACCGAATACACCACCCCGCAAGGGGCGCCAGCTGGCGAAGGGATTATCGGCCACCGGGAGTATGACCAGTCGCTGACCCGCGACGGCAATACGACAAACGGCGGTGTTGTGGGCGCCGAGACCAATGCGGATATCCAAACCTATATGGATTCTCAAAATGCGGTCACGGGCAATGAAACCTCGCTCTATAACTCCGGTTCGGTCGACTATGACGTCAATAAGACCACCGAGCAGCGTGAACAGAATTCGGGTGTGGTCACCGACATTATGATCGCCGTAACCATCAATCAGGACGCGGCGGGCGATGTCGGTACCGCCCAGCTGACCAGTCATATTGCCCGCGCGGCTGGTATTTCTACCGATCAGCAGGCGGATAAGATCAATATTCTGGTTGCACCGTTCTACAACAGCACGCCGGCGGATAATACCCAGGGCGGCTTGCTTGGCAATATCCAGCTGCCGAAGTGGGCACTGTATACGATTGCCGGTGTCGGCGGACTGCTCCTGCTGCTGATTGTCCTGCTCATCATTGCCAGCAGCCGGCGCCGCAAGAAACAGCAAGCTCTGCTTGCCGTTCAGCAGCAGCAAGAAGAGGAAGCAGCTGCCATCGCGGCCCATGCACAGGCTATGGCAGCCGAGGAAGCGGCAGAAAATATCCTGGATATCAAGAACGAAAAGAATATGGAACTGAAGCGTGATATCCGCAAGTTCACCGAAGAAAATCCGGAAATTGCGGCACAGATGATTCGTACATGGCTGAAGGGGGAGGACGCACATGGCTGAGTTGAATTTGACTACCGCGCAGAAAGCGGCGACGGTCATCGTGGCTCTCGGCACGGATAAAGCGTCTCGCATCTACCAATACATGAATCCAGAAGAGCTGGAACAACTGACCATCGAAGTGGCAAAGCTCGGGTATGTCGCACCCGAGCAGACCGAGGCAGTGCTCGAAGATTTCTACCAGATGTGCTTGGCCAACAAGGCCATCACCGAGGGTGGCTTGGAATATGCCCGTTCGGTTTTGCAGAAGGCGTTTGGCAATCAGGAAGCCGAGCAGCTTCTGAACAAAGTCACCAAGGCGCTCAGCAACCGGTCGTTCTCGTTCCTCAACAAGACCGACCCCAAGACGCTGCTGTCTACCTTGCAGCACGAGCGTGCCCAGACCATCGCGTTGGTGCTATCCTATGTCGACCCGGACAAGGCGGCCGCAGTCTTGGAGGAACTGCCTGCCAAGAAGAAGCTGCGCGTCGTCGAGGACATCGCGCGTATGGACAGCGCATCACCCAATGCGGTCAAGATGATCGAGGACGAGCTGCAAAAGAAGTTCTCCAACATTGTGGTCACCGAGAACATCCAGATCGGCGGCCTGGACCACATCGCGGCGATCATGAACAACTTGGAGCGTTCGAGCGAAAAGGCGATTTTCGATGGCCTGGAGGTCAAGAACAGCGGCCTCGCCGAAGAGATTCGCAAGCGTATGTTCGTATTCGAAGATATTGTACATATGGACGACCGTTCGGTACAGCGCTTTATCCGCGACTGCGATATGCGTGATATTGTACTCGCCCTCAAGGGCTCGAACAAAGAAGTGGCGGACAAATTGTTCTCCAACATGTCCACCCGTATGCGTCAGAATATTCAGGAAGACCTCGAAATCACTACCAATGTGCGTATCCGCGACGTCGAAGAAGCGCAGCAGCGCATCGTGGGCGTCATCCGCGATCTGGAGGAACGCAATGAAGTGCTTATCCTAAAGGGCGGAAAGGATGAGATCATTGTCTAGTATCCTGAAGTATTTCGTAAAACCCAAGGCGGAAGAATACAAGATGCCAGATGCCGAGCAGGTGGCAAGCCAGCTCGAAGAAATGGTCCGCATGAAAGAAAGCATCCCCTATGCCGGGGAAAAGACCCCACCGGCCGAGGATGCAGCAGAAACTCTGCCGGCCGAATCGCCGGAAACACCCCATGCGGGCGTTTCGGAAGGTTCCTTAACCTTTGCCCGCGTACAGGCGGACGCGCTGCTTCAGCAGGCGCGCGAGCAGGCCGACCAAATGATTGAACAGGCCAAGCTCGCTGCGGAAGCGGAGGTCGCGCAGATTCACCAGCATGCGGCGGAGGAAGGATATAGCCAAGGCTATGCCGAAGGACGCGCCAAAGGCGAGCAGGAAGCGATGGCCGCGACCCGCGAAGCGGCCGAAAAGGCCATCGGGGACGTGAAGCGCTTCCTGGAACAGGCCACAGCCATGCGCGACCATTCGATCGACCAGCTGCGCGGCGAACTGTTGGATGTCGCGGTGACAGTCGCCGAAAAAGTCATCCATGTCAGTTTGAAGAGCAGCGATGAGATCATCAAACGCATGATTCTCTCGGCGACTGAAAAGCTCAAACGGCGTGAATGGGTGCAGATCTATGTCGCCGATTGCGACATCAAAGGCGTTTCCCAGAGCGACCCCATGCTTGCCGCCGCGCTTTCGAGCCTATCCGACCATATCAAGATCGTCCCCATGCGCGAAGCGGAGAGTGGGACCTGCATTGTGGAAATGCCGGACGAAATCATTGACGCGAGCGCTTCGACACAGCTCGAAAACATCCGCTCGGTCATCCGCGAAAACACACGGTAAGTTCGATTTGAGGGAGTAACCACCATGTTCGAGCACGTTATCCAACAAATCAAAGATGGCGACATGATCAGCCGCACCGGCAAGATCGAAAACATCGTCGGGATGTCGATCGAAGCCTCGGGCGGCCGGGGCGCGATTGGCGATATCTGCCGCATTTATTCGGCCGAGTCGAACAGCCAGGTGCTCGCCGAGGTGGTAGGCTTTAAAAGCGACCGGATGCTGCTGATGCCGTATCAGAATATGAACGGATTGGCGCCCGGCAGCTTTGTGCGCAATACCGGCCGGCGGCTGCGGCTGCAAGTGGGAGATTTCCTGCGGGGCCGGATTATCAACGCCATGGGCAAACCCATCGATGGGCTGGCACCTTTCCCGGAAGGGGATAGCTACTATGTCGACAGCCCGTACATCAACCCGCTGACCCGCCCTCCCATTCGGGAGCGCGTGGACTTTGGTGTCCGTGCGATTGACTCGACCTTGACCATCGGCAAGGGGCAGCGTATCGGCATCTTCGCCGGTTCGGGCGTTGGTAAATCCACCCTGATGGGCATGATCGCCAAAAACGTCAAGACTGATATCAATGTCATCGCCCTGGTGGGTGAACGTGGTCGCGAAGTGCTGGAATTCGTCCAGAAGGATTTGGGCGAAGAAGGCATGCGCCGGTCGGTACTGGTTGTCGCAACCTCTGACCAGCCTGCCATGCTGCGCATGAAATGTCCGTCGGTGGCCACCGCGATTGCTGAGTATTTCCGCGATCAGGGGCTGGATGTCCTGCTGATGATGGATTCCCTGACCCGTTTTGCCATGGCGCAGCGCGAAATCGGCTTGGCGGTCGGGGAACCGCCGGTTGCACGCGGTTACACCCCGTCGATTTATGCCGAACTGCCCAAGCTGCTCGAACGCAGCGGCAACTTTGAACGCGGCTCGATCACCGGCGTTTACACCGTGCTGGTCGAAGGCGACGATACCAACGAACCGATCGCAGATACCGTGCGCGGTATCTTGGACGGACATATCGTCTTGTCGCGTAAACTCGCAAATGCCAACCATTTTCCCGCGATTGATGTATCGGCCAGCATTTCCCGTCTGATGACCGAAATCGTTTCGCCCGAACACATGAAACTGGCAGGCAAGTTACGCGATATTCTGAGTATCTATGAAAAGAACGAAGATCTGTTGGCCATTGGCGCGTACAAGTCCGGGACAAACCCACGCCTGGATTACGCGATCACCAAGATCGACCGGATCAACGAGTTCTTAATGCAGGGCATCAACGAGTCTTTCACCTACGACGAAAGTTTGGCGCAGTTGGAAAAGATTTTGCGATGACCGAAGGTAAGGAAGGGAGATGGTTCCAATGAAGAAATTTCGCTTTTCAATGGAAACCGTGCTGCATTATCGGGAACAGCTTTTGGATGCCTTGCGCATTGAGCATGCTGCGGCTTTAGCGCGTGTGCGGGAGCAGGAGGAGACGGTGGATGCGCTGCAAAATGAGTTTGAAACCGTCAACGAAGAATATCGCCGCCGCAAGAGCGAAGGCATGACCATTGCCGATGCAGTTGGTTTTGACGTTATGCTGCGTGCGCAGGAACGTGAAATCCAAAAGGCGCAGCAGGTGCTCGACAACTACCGCAAGGACGAGGAAGCCAAGCGCAATGAAGTCATTGTGGCCAAGACCGATAAGGCAACCATTGAGAAACTCAAAGAAAAGAAGTTGGAACTGTATCGGAAATCCGTTCAAAAGAGCGAAGAACAGTTTATTGACGAATTTGTATCGACGGCCCGCGTGATGGCTAACGCGTCGGCCTATTAAATAAACGCGGGCCGCCGACCCTATGAAAGGAGGTGAGAATGAGTGGATACACAGACGATTTCGATGCTTCTGCAACTTGCCCAGCGGCAGAACGTGATGCAAAGCCATAGCAGCCAGGACGATAAGGATAGCACATCGTTTGAAGATATGCTGAGCCAAAAGCGGGACAACGTTTCCGGCCAAAAGGAGACTACGTCCAGTTCGTCGGCTTCTAAGGAAAATACGGCCACGCAGGAAAAGACCGAAACGCCGGAAGCCCCTGTGCAGGAGGAAGATATGACCAATGCGCAGCAGCTTTTAGCGGCAATGGCACTCCAGCAACAGGCCTATACTCCGCAAGTTTTGGCCGTTCAGCAGCAGAATGTCAATGTTGCAGAGGTACAAACTCCTGCAGCGCAGGCAGCTGTACAGGCGACCGCCGCGCAGACGGTTGCGGAAACACCGGTCACCAATCAGACCATTGCACAGACGCAGACCGCACCGGTTGCTGATCCGGAAACGCCCAGCTTGACCATGGTGCAGCCGCAGGCCAATGCGACCGCAACTCAGGCGGAACCCCAGCAGATGCCGTTGCAAGCCCAGACCGCTCCGACCGAGCAGCAGACCACCGAATCGACCAATCTGTCGTCGCAGGTAGAAGTCGAAGCCCCGCAGGAGCAGAATACGGGCAAAAACGAGGAACCCACGGTGATCGTGAATTCCAATGAGCAGCCGCTTTTCCAGGACGTTGAGTCGGTACCGGTCAAGGTTGGTGAAACCATGCAGACCGTGGATACCACATCGCCCGATATGGATTCGCAGCTTGCAGATACCATCCAGGCCGAACTCAAGACCGTAGGCGATAAGGTGCAGGTGCAGCTGAAGCCGGAACATTTGGGCCAGATCACCATTGAGCTGACCCAGCATGGCGAAAAGCTTGGCGTGGTGATTTACGCCGAAAATTCCAAGACAGTTTCGCTTCTTGCGCAGCATGCCGGCAGTTTGGGCGTTCTGATGGAAGACCGTACCGGTCAGCATGTCAACATCCAGGTGCAGCAGCAAGAACAGCAGCAGCCCCAGTATGATGGACATAACCAGCAGCAACAGTCCCAGCAGGAGGAGCATCAGCAACCCAGACGAAAAGAGGAGCAGGATAGCTTTATCAATCAGCTCCGCTTAGGGTTGTTCCAATTTGAGACGGTTTGATGGAAGGAAGTGAACAAAAATGAGTGACTTATTTACCCCAACCGTTGCACGGATGTCATCGCCCGTGATGGGTGCCGCGAGCACCAATACCACAAACACCACAACCGGTACCAAAAAGACTGACAACAGCGATTATGTGCAGGATAGCAATTCGGATAATTTGTCGCTGACCATGGAGGATTTTCTCCAGCTTATGGTGGTACAGTTTCAAAATCAGGACATTGAAAATCCCGCATCGACCAGCGATATGATGAACCAGTTGATCTCCATGTCGACCATCCAGGCCATGGCAACCATGACCGACGCCGCGACGATGAGCTATGCCGCATCCTTGATCGGCAAGACTGTCACGATTGGCCAATATGAAGCAGGTTCCCTCAAAGAGATCGTTGGGGAAGTGACCGGTTCGGCAACCTATGATGGGGAGCAGGTCATCTTTGTCAACGGCAAGCAGTATTATCTCAATGAGATCATGGCCGTCGGCACCTTGCCGGCAGAAGAAACCACCGAAACACCGGAGAGCGGCGACAGCACAACGGATACGAGTGGCACAGAAGGTGGCGATCGAGGATGATTGAACGCTTGACTGGCCACGGGATGATTCCAAGTTCGACCGTTGGAGCAGGGCAGAAGACAACCGAGACGGGAACTTTCGGCGACCTGCTGCGGCAGCGCATGGAATCGGTCGGTACGGCGCAGCCAGCGGCTCCCAAGGTCGAGTTTTCCAAGCATGCCCAGATGCGTGCCGAAGAACGCGGCATTGAGATGAGTACAGACTTGATTGACCGTTTGAGCGATTCAACCCAGCTCGCACAGGAAAAGGGCGCAAAAAATATCCTTGTTTTTGATGCAAGCCGGGCATTTATCGTGAATGTGCCACAAAACCGTGTGATCACGGCCATCTCACAAGATGAGATGCAGAACAACGTTTTTACCAACATCGACGGCGCTGTTCTTCTAAAATAAGAGAAGAAGGCAGGTCCTTCGGGATGCTTTGAAGGTTTGTCCGTTTGACGGCCTTCGATAGCGCCACGTATTCCTCGGAAGGAGAAGACAAACAACTTATGACAGGTTCCATGTACGCTGCGATTGCGGGTCTTCAGACCCACATGCAGAAAATGAATGTAATCGGCAACAACATTGCCAACGCAAATACCTATGGCTTTAAACCCGGTATTACTTCGTTTTCCGAATCCATGTACACGTCGATCAGCAACAGTACGGCTGGCGGCGCGGAGTATGGTGGCACTAATGCTTCCCAGATCGGTTATGGTTCGCAGGTTGCGTCCATTGATCTGAATATGACAGGTGGTACCTATGCAATGACTGGTGTGCCGTCACACCTTTACTTGAACGGTAACGGTTTCTTCCTGGTGGGGAAGAAAGAGGAAGGTGTGTTACAGCCAAATGATTTAACTTTAAAACGTGTCGGTAATTTTTCGCTGGACTCGGATGGCTATTTGGTCGATAATAATGGCTACTGTGTCTATGGCTTTATGCCGCAGGGCGATGATGCTGGCAGGATTGTTAAGGATGCCGATGGGAATATTACGTGGGATACTTGCTTGCGTCCATTACGAGTACCGGTATCGGCACCGGCAGGGATTGATGGTGTTGATGAGGGAACGGCGCTATATCCGACTCCTACACAAAATGCAACAGGAATTACATATCCCTATACGGATCAGGTTGACCCTGATGTGGATCGCATGACGAATTTGAATGGCCTAAATATGAGTGTCGATAATAATGGTCTTGTAACATTGACGACACAAGATGGCTCTGCTGTAACGCTCGGCGTCATTGCCATTGGTAATGTTATTAACCCGAACGGTTTGACCAAGGAAAGCGATGGCTACTATAAGGCTGGTAACAATGCAGGTGATGTTTCGGTTGGTACTTGCGGAATGATCGTAGGGGGATACTTGAATAATGTTCCAGCACAGGATGATGGTACCACGCAGACCACGGGAGATGTCATGGCTCTGACCGGTGTTGGCGCCACCACCATTCTGTCTGGCGGTTTGGAAGCCTCCAAGACCGATATCGCCACCGAATTTGCTGATCTGATCACCACGCAGCGTGGGTTCCAGGCAAACACCAAAATCATTACGGTTACCGATGAGATGCTTTCCGACCTGGTAAGCATGAAGCGTTAATTGAAATTTTACTACGTATTCGGATGGTTCCTGCGGACGCGATTCGGCGCATCCGAAGGAAAATCCACAATCCAGTCAATGGGGAGGGGAGCGACACCATGATTCGACTCACAAAGCTCAACCGTGAACAATTTTTGTTAAACCACATGCAAATCGAAACCATTGAGATGATCCCTGAAACAAAGATTATTATGATGAACCATGATTATTATATCGTGCGGGAATCGCCGGAAAAGGTTGTGCATTTGATTCAGGACTACACGGCGAAGGTGCGCGATATTTACCGCGAAATTTCGATTTCCGATCGGCGTGAAATCTAACGATAGAGAAAACATTCTAACAACCGTCCCTTGGCATGGGACGTCAGTAGAGGAATGAAGAAACGATGAATTTAACTTTTATTCTTGGTATTGTCGGCGGCTTTGTTCTGCTGATTATCGGTATGTCAATCGGCAGCGGCGAAGGCGCGCTCTTTGGACTACTCCAGTTTGGGCAGCTAGCAAACTTTGCCGATGCAGCAAGTATTTTTATCGTACTGGGCGGTACCTTGGCAACCATTATTGCAGGCAACCCTGGGAAAATGATTGCCAAGTTCCCGCGGCATATCGGTATCATCTTCAATCAGAAGAAGTTTAATCCGGCAGCAGTTATTGACGAAGCGGTCGAGTTTGCACAGATCGCACGTAAGAGCGGCCTGCTGGCTCTGGAAGAACGGGCCAATCAATTGGAAGATCCCTTCTTTAAAAAGGCCATCATGCTGATCGTCGATGGTAATGATTCGGACAAGGTACGGGAAATGCTGACCAGCGATATCGAACAGCTGAGCACCCGTCATGACGATGTAGCGTCCATGTACGAAAAGGCTTCGGCGGCCGCACCGGCATTCGGTATGGTTGGTACGCTGATCGGTCTGATTAACATGCTGGTTAACATGGACCCGGAAAGCGGTAGTTCCAGCATCGGTAAGGATATGGGTACGGCTTTGATTACGACGTTCTATGGCGTTATCTTGGCAAACCTGATTTTTAACCCGATTGCAAATAACTTGCGTACCCGTGATGAGGAAGAATGCCTTTGCCGCCAGCTTGTGGTGGAAGGCGTTATGGCAATCCAATCTGGTGAAAACCCGAAGTTTATTCGAGAGAAACTGGAAGGATTTTTGGAGCAGTCTGCTTCTGGCGATGGCGGCGGCAAGGGCCGCGGCAAAAAGAAGAAGTCCGGAGCCGATGAAGAATAAAACAACGCTTCCAGTGAGGGGATGATACAGGATTATGAAGAGACGGAGAAAAGGCGGAGGCGGCGCGAACTGGCAGGATACATATGGTGATATGGTGACTTTGCTTCTCTGCTTCTTTGTTCTGCTGTATAGCATGTCAACGATCAATGAAACCAAATGGGCGATGGTCGTACAAAGTTTCCAGCGGGAAACGACATCGGAAACGATGGGCACACCGGGCCAGGGAACTGGGCTGGAGGACGAAGAAAAGGATACCGAGTCGATTACGGAAGAGGATGTCAATCAGGCGCTCGACCAAATCGCCATGGCGCTCAAGGATTACAGCAATAAGAACAATCTCAATGAGCAGATGTCGGTCACAAGCGGTGCGGACTATGTCTTCATTACATTCCAAGATGCTGTATTTTTTGAGGGTGACAGCTACACGCTGCTGGATTCTGGCAAGGCCATGCTCGATCAGGTTGCCCAGGCGATTGCTCCGCAGAGCAATCTGATTGATGAGCTGCGTGTCATGGGCCATACCTCGCAAGGTTCCCCGACACAAGCCAACAATCCGACGGTAGACCGGTTCCTGGCCTCCAATCGTGCGGCTGTTGTTACCGTTTATTTGCAGGAAAAGAACATTATCGATCCGGATAAGCTGGTCAGCGTGGGGTATGGACAGTGGCGTCCGATCGCTGGTTTTGATACGGAGCAAGAACGTGCCCAAAACCGGAGAGTTGAAATCATGATTACGGGATTGGATCCGGAAAGTGCGGAAAATGGAGTTGAAAAGTATTTTTCCGTTCGAGAGGGCGATGAGTAAGTGAAATTAAAGGATTTGTTGTACTATGCCTGAAGTTTTATCGCAAAGCCAGATTGACGCATTGTTGTCCGCTGCGCGAAATGGCGAGATGGATATGTCATCGGATACGAAAAAATCGGATGAAGAAAAATACCCCAAATACGATTTTTACAGTCCGAAGAAATTTACACGCGATCGTCTGAAGATGATTAATAGCGTTTTTGAAAGCTATGTGCGGATTTTATCCTCTCGGTTTAGCGCCTTGCTGCACATGTCGTGTGAGCTGGAAGTGGAATCAGTAGAAGAATTGCGGTATTTTGAGTTCTCAAATGCTCTTTCTGAACGAGATGTACTTACCTTGGTGGATAATTCCATCGATGACGCGGCCGATAAAGAACCGATTTTGTTCCACATCACAACCGGTATTATGCTGAGCATGATCGACCGGTTGCTGGGCGGAAGCGGTGACGTGGAAGGCGAGGTCGGATCGGATTATCAATATACTGACATCGAACTGCGTCTGTATACCGATTTTATGGGCAGCCTGGTCGACGGCTTGTCCAACGCATGGCGCAATTACATTGACATTGATTTTAGCTTTCAGCGGGTTGAGGTCAATCCCACACTGGTGCAGTTGATTGGACTGGAAGAGGCGGTCGTCATTGTCGGCCTGACCATCCACACCCCGGTGAGTAAAGGCCGATTCAGTATCTGCTTGCCGGGTACCATGCTGAGTGATATTTTCAGTCAGATGAACCGGGAGACTGCGAGTCTCCGGCAGCCAAACAAGCAGGACAGCGAAGAGATTATGGATTATCTGCGCGGTTCGGACTTGGAGATTACTGCCGAGTTTCAACATACAACGCTTCAGCTTTCAGATATCTTCCATCTGCATGTGGGCGATGTGATCTGTCTGGATCAGCCGAAGGATTCCAAGGTGTTCCTCAATATCGGAGGAAAGCGTTGGTTTGACGGCAAAATGGGTGTATTCCAAAAAAATAAAGCGGTTCGGATAGACCAGACGTATGTACTGCCCGAATTGGAAAACTTGCAGGATAAAGGAGAGTAGCAATAAAAATGGGATCGAGTTTGTTTAGTCCAATGGCGATTGACGCAATTGGAGAAATTTTTAACATCAGTCTTGGCTCCTCTGCGACCGCGGTTTCCAATATGCTCGCAAGGCGTGTGGATATCACGACACCGACGGTAAGCGTGGTTTCGGCCAAGGATTTCACCTTGGGTGATCTGCAACCCGCGATTGGCGTAAAGATCGACTATGTTGCAGGCCTGAGCGGCAGCAATATTATGTTGCTCAAGCGCAGCGACGTGCGTGCGATCGTCGATATCCTGATGGGGACAACGACCGCGGATGAGGACTTTGAAATCAATGAGCTGAACATGAGCGCCATCTGTGAGGTTATGAACCAGATGATGGGCGCGGCATCGACGGCCATGTCTGACTTTCTGAGCCGTATGGTTAACATTTCGACGCCAAAGGCGTTTGAAATCCATAGCTTGGACGAATTCGTCGAGAAGTATTTCCCAGCCGATGGGATGCTGGTCGTGGTTCGATTCAAGTTGTCGATCGAAGACGCGGTTGCAAGTGAATTCATGAGCGCGCTGAGCATGGATTTGGTACGCGAATTGTTGCAAGGGTTTGGCATTGGCGGCGCCGATGTCGGCCTGCCGGAGGGCGAACCAGCTCCCGCTGCGGAAACACCTGCCGCACCGCAGCCAGCGGAGACACCGGCTGAACCGGCCGCAGCCAGCAGTGATGCAGGCGGCGGTGCAACCCTCAGTCAGGAGGAAATCGAACGATTGATTGCCGGCGGTGTTGGCGGTGCATCGGACGAACCGGCCCAGCCGGCTGAACCAGCCGCAGCGAGCAGCGATGCAGGTGGCGGCGCAACCCTCAGCCAGGAGGAAATCGAACGGTTGATGGCTGGCGGCATTGACGGTGCATCGAACGAATCGGCACCTGTGAGCACGCAGCCAGAGCAGCCCGCCGCGGCAGCGGCCGCACCGCAGCAACCGGCACAAATGCCTCCTATGCAAATGCCGCAGCAGCAGCCTGCGGCACCGATGCAGCAACCGGCCGCACAAATGCAGCAGCCCATGCAGCCGCAGGCCATGGCTCCCAATATGATGCAGCCCTATGCCGGTATGCCGTATCCGCCGTATGGCTATCCGCCGATGTATTATGGCATGCCGCCGCAGCAACAGCAGGCGCCTCAGCAAAAACCGGCTGAGCCGAAGATGATTAAAACAACCAAACCGGACATGCCGACGCTGGATGCGCAAACCACACAGCTCAATGAAGAACAGGAAAGTAACCTGGATCTTCTGATGACGGTTCCGGTGGATGTGGCGGTTGAAATCGGCCGCACCAGACGCCGCGTCAAAGATATCTTGAACTATACCAAGGGTTCGCTGGTCGTTTTGGACCGCTTGGCGGGTGACCGCGCCGACCTCTATGTCAACGGCAAATGCATTGCCAAAGGCGACATCGTCGTAGTCGATGATAGCTTTGGACTACGCATTGCAGAAATCATTGAACCGCTGGCTCTGGAAGACCTTTAATGGCCAGGGGCTTGATACATAAAATCTTTTAAACAAGAAAAGGATGGGTACAACAATGGCAAAGATTCTTTTGGTGGATGACGCCGCATTTATGCGAATGATGGTCAAAAATACGCTTAACGAAAACGGATACACGGATACCGTGGAAGCAAGCGATGGCGCAGAAGCTGTCTCGAAATATGCGGAAATCCATCCGGATCTGGTTATTATGGACATCACCATGCCGAATATGGACGGTTTGCAGGCGCTCAAGGAAATTCGCAAGGCAGACCCCAACGCGTCGGTCGTGATGTGTTCGGCAATGGGCCAGGAAGCCATGGTTATCGAAGCGATCAAATCGGGCGCCAAGGACTTCATTGTAAAGCCGTTTAAGCCGGACCGCATTATCAAGACCGTTAGCTCGATCGTCGGTCAGCCGTAATCGCCCATGGATTGGCTTTCGCTGATTGGGATGTTGCTCTGTGTCGGCGTGATTCTATATCTTGCATATTGGTTTACACGACACATTGCTGCGGGCAACAGCATACGGATGCGGACAACGGCAGGCCGGCACATGCAGGTTTGCGACCGTCTGTCATTGGGACAAAACAAAATGTTGACCGTCGTCCGTGTGGGAACCCGCTGGTTCGTACTTGGCATTTCGGGTGAGCAGATTACGCG
Organism: Butyricicoccus sp.; assembly: GCA_031293105.1. GTDB lineage: Bacteria > Bacillota > Clostridia > Oscillospirales > Butyricicoccaceae > Butyricicoccus_B. The sequence goes on from JAUMSA010000192.1 coordinate 15,103, forward strand.
AATCGCGGAATTGACCGAGGAAGAAGCGCTCCATTGGCGGACAGACGGTCCCGAGCAAGG
>JAUMSA010000225.1 GCA_031293105.1 Butyricicoccus sp.
GGTAAGATTTGTGGTATGATTCTTTCGAGCCATTAGGAATTCTCCTTTGTATTTTGATTGTCTCGTCAACTCTCATTTTACAGGAGCCCTAATGGCTTGTCTATTTCCTATGCACTTTTGCGAACTTGATTATACGCTATCGAAATGCTTCGGGCCTATTTTTATTATAGGAAGGATGAAGTCCTATGAAAATCCTGGTTGTAGAACCCAATAAGGCGCCGTATGGTACCGATATTCCGCCAACCCTGGAAAACATGCAAGTCCTTGTCGGCGGTCTGATTCAAGCTGTCTATCCCTTTGAAGAGCCCATCGCCCTGGTCTGCAACGACGAGGGCAAACTGCTTGGTTTGCCGCTCAATCGTGTTCTGTATATGCCGGAAATATGACATTATCGCCGGCACTTTCTTTCTCTGTGCGGCCCCGCCGGACAGTGAGCATTTTGAAAGCCTGACAGACGAGCAAATCGCCCGCTATACAATGCGTTTTTAAGCCATAGAAACGTTTGCCGAGTACGAAGCTAAGGGAGGGCAGGAATCATGAAAACCGAAACCTTTATCTGTGAACACTGCGGTGAGCAAGTCCCTATTTCCGAGCTGGTACAAGTTGGCGAAGATATTTTGTGTGAGCTTTGTGCCGAGACTCATACCACCTTTTGCGAGCATTGTGGAGAGCGGATTTATGTCGATGATGCCTGCGGGGATGACCACATGGACTTGTGCCAAACCTGCTATGAAGATCACTATATAGCCTGCGAAGATTGTGGCCGCCTGGTGCAGCGGGAGGATATCTGCTACGCCGAAGAGGATGAATACACCCCGCTTTGTGCACATTGTGCCCAAATCCGCAACGAGCGAACCGTTCTTCATTCCTTTGATTACAAACCAGAACCCATCTTTTATGGCGAGGGTCTGCGGCATTTTGGAGTGGAATTGGAGATTGATGAAGGCGGGCGGCTCCCCGAACATGCGCAGGAGCTTGCGCATACAGCCAATGCAGCCTATCCGCACATCTACATCAAAACCGATGGCTCCCTGGATGTTGGATTGGAAATCGTCACCCATCCGATGACGCTGGACTATCACCTGCATGAAATGCTCTGGGCAGAACTTCTGGACAAAGCCAAGGAGCTCGACTATCTCAGCCATAAGGCAGAAACTTGTGGGCTGCATGTCCATATCTCCCGGACCAGTTTTGGGATTACGGAATCCGAACAAGAAGCGGCCATTGCCCGGCTGATTTACTTTGTTGAGCACTTCTGGCCGGAGGTGCTTCGGTTTAGCCGCCGGACCCAGCGGCAAGCCGAACGATAGGCCGCCCGATATGGCGCTAAGCTTACCGCCAAAGACACCATGAAGCACGTGAAAGGCGTTTATGCCAATCGCTATCGAACAGTGAACTTGACCAACCGGCATACGGTGGAAATCCGGATTTTCCGAGGAACGCTCAAGCTTAACACCCTGTTTGCGACGCTGCAATTTGTCAATCATCTGTGCAATCTGGCAGTCTATTCCAGTGACGCTGAGCTAGAATCCTTGGCTGGGCATGATTTCCTGAACGATATCCATGAACCGGAGCTTATCCAGTATCTAAAAGAGCGCAATCTTTACAAAAATGACCCGGTATTCACAGAGGAGGACGACTGAGTATGTGTTCGGTATTTGGCCTGATCGACTATCACGGTGTGTTGAGCCACCGGAAGAAAACCATATTTTAAATACGCTGGCCCGTATCTGTGAAGCGCGTGGGACGGATGCCGCCGGCATTGCCTATCATGAGCAGAAGTAGCTGTGCATCTATAAGCGCCCACTTCCAGCACATCGGGTGAAGTTTCGCATCCCGCCGGAGATCCGCGTTGTTTTAGGGAATACCCGTATGACGACGCAAGGGAACGCCAAATTCAATCAAAATAACCATCCGTTTCGTGGGAAGTTGCCTGGACAAGCCTTCGTTCTGGCTCACAACGGAGTTCTTTGGAATGACCACGAACTGCGTCACACGGAAAGCCTGCCACGCACCAGCATCTAAACCGACAGCTATGTCGCTTATGTCGCTGTGCAACTACTGGAAAAGCAAAAAGCCCTCGACTTTGCCAGCCTGAAAACCATGGCAGAAAAGGTCGAGGGTTCTTTTGTGTTTACTATACTGGATGCAGAGGATTCCATCTGGTTTGTGCGCGGGAATAACCCGCTCGCTATTTTCCGCTATGATGGGTTCATTTTGTATGCGTCCACTGCCGCTCTGCTCACAACAGTGGAAAAGGAACTGCGACTCAGTCATTCGGAAGAAATCCATACGGAGGAAGGGGATATTCTCAAGATTGATCGCTTCGGACAAACTTCCTTCGGGCATTTTACCGCAGGGCATCCATACTTTCAGATGCCGTGGTCTAGCAACAACCATTGGAGTGATGAACGGGATGAGATCGAGGCCTTCGATGCCCTGTTTGAAATCAGAAAATTGTTTGGCGTTACTTCGGAGCAAATACAATGCTGCTCGACTACGGGTGCAGCTCGGACGAAATCGAGGAGCTGTTTTTATGCCCCGGCTTTCTGTCGGGAGCTGCTGGATCAATTTGAAAAGGCGCATTCCAATATAGTTTTGTAATAAAGGTGGGACGTTTTATAGGGCAATTTCCAAAGCCTTTGAGCCACTCGGTGCCTTGGTTAAGGTCGTAATCGAGATTGCGGAAAAGAACAAATCCAATCGTTCTAAGTGACCGGAAAGGTAAACCTTTTCGGATGCGGAAAAGGCAGGAAAATTTGCGTCCGAAAAGCACCAAATTCGATAAACAGATATGTCCGGGAAGTGTAGCACCTTTCCAGACATCTTTTTAGGGGGACAGCATTACACAAAACCTTTTATTATGCGAGGGTATCCACCCAAGACCAGAATCTTGCCCGGCAGTTGCAAGCGTTTCATGCATTGGGAGCCGATGACCGGCAAATCATCCCCGATAAGGAGTCCCGCAAAAATTTCGACCGGCCGGGATACCAGGCGTTAAAATCGAATTTTCTACGCCCGGGTGATACTCTGATTGTCAAGTCATTAGACCGGCTGAGCCGCAATAAGGCGGATATTCGCAAAGAACTGCAATGGTTCCAGGATAACAAAATCCGTCTGAAAGTCATCGATCTTCCAACGACAATGATGGATTTGCCCGAGGGACAGGAATGGATTTTTGATATGGTGAACAACATCCTCATGGAAGTATTGGGGACAATTGCCGAACAGGAGCGGCTGACCATCCGGCAGCGGTAGAAGGAAGGCATTGAAGCAGCCAAGGCACGCGGCAAGCACCTAGGGCGTCCGGCGATTCGCAGGCCGGAAAACTGGGATGCGGTCATTTCCCGCTGGCAGGCCGGAGAAATCACCGCACGGGAAGCTATGCGGCAGACCGGTCTGCGCCGGAATACCTTCTATGCGAACGTCCACAAGGCATAAAAAAACAGGTGAGAATCGTGGGAAAATCCTACCCTTTCCACCTTCTTTTTTTGCATTTCGAGTATGAGGGCAATTTCCCAGGGAAATGAACCTTTCCATATGGCTTGACACGCAGCAAAAATGACGGCTATTATGAGCGGCAAATCCCAAACAAAGGAGGAACTTCGAAGATGTTCACCGAACGAAAAATCCCTGCTTTTCAAAACCGCATTTCCGACTTGCCGGATACACCAACGCTGACAGCATCTGAACTCAAAGCCCGATTTGATGCTTGCCCGGAAGAATTACGGGAATCGCTCAATGGCGTGTGTGAGGATGGGGCTCGTTTGTACGATCGAGTCGAAGGCATTGTCACCGAAACTTTCGGAGATACGATTCAAAAGCCAATGCTATCCGATGAGTTAGCCGCCGAACTCGACGCCAAGGCCACGCAAACCGCTTTGGAAGCGGAAACCGCTGCACGCGAAGCGCTCGCGGAAACCGTTGCCCAAAAGTGCGAGGTTTATTGCGGCATCTACACTGGCAACGCCGTCTACAACACCTATGGAACTCAGAAAATTACCCTTGGATTTCGGCCTAAAGCCGTATGGGTAGTGCGCACCGGCTATAAAACAGATGCTAACAGTACCGGGCATGAGCATGCCACCGGCGGATTGGCTTTTGACGATTGGGACGGCTGCGGCATCCGGCTGCTGGATGATGGTTTTGAAGTAACTGAAAACCATACTTATAATGAGACCACGCGACTCAGCAGCACGCAGTTAAACCTGGTCAACAATACGTATGTGTATATGGCATTCAAATGATGCAAAAAGGGAAAACCCCTCTCGAAAGAGAGGGGTTTTCGTTATGGCAAATTAATATCCTTAGATGGAATTGCCGATCGCATGAGTTGCGTTGTAGGTAGCACCGAAGGTTACCTTATCATTAGTCGTAGTAATCGCTACGCCTGCGTAGTCGCTTACAGTTGCAACCGTCAGAGTATAGGTGTCAGCAATGGAAGCGGTACCCGTCGTGATGACAACGGTCTTGCCGTTGACCGATACGCTTTCAGCAGTAACACCACTGCTAAACGTGAAGTCAGTCTTAGCAACAGTGGAAGCATCCAGTTCCTTGCTGAAGGTCAGCGTTACAGTACCCGAAGTGCTGTTATATGCCGACTCAGATACCTCTACCTTGGTGATCTGCGGAGCTGCCTTCGTTGCATCTGCGGTATTGGTGATGCCCTTGTAGGTTACCGAGCCAGTACCAGCCAGCTTGGTAACATCATTAATGGTGCCTTCAACCTTCAGGGTGCCGGTTACAGTCGTAGAGCCGGACAGAGTCAGGTTGCCCTTGACTACAACGTCGCCTGCAATCGTGCCGGAAGCCAGCGTCAGATTGCCTTTAGCCGTCAGGGACTTGCCTGCAACAAGATTCAGAGCGTCCGTGATGCTTACATTTGCGCCGCTCAGAACAACATAGTTGGTCTTGTCGAAGCCAAGCCGAGTGTTCGTATAAGAAGTACCAGACAGCGTTTCAACCGTCTTGATCTCGTTGTTCTGACCGTCAACCAGAGCGAATTCTACTTCACCCTTGCCGTTGGGGATGTACAGGATATTGTAGGTGCCGGACTTCGCTGCGCGAGCGCCAGCAGCAGCATCGCCTTCGATGCCTTCCTTCTTGTCGGTGTTGACATTCAGCAGCGTGTAGTCGCTTGCCATGTCAAATGCACGACCGTCGATTGCAATCTTGTTGCTGTTGGTGCCGTACAGGCCATCCGAAGTGATAGCGCCCATAACCTGACCAGCAACCGGATCAACGTCCTTCACGATGGTCTTGCCGTCAGCAGTAGAAACAACCTCGTAGGTTACGATTTCGCCGCCGTCGTAGGTGTACATATCCGAAGTCTGCTCATAAGCTTCGAGCAGGCCGTTGGAGGTCCACAGTTCGAAGTAACGGTAATCGTCGCCATCGGTGGTTTCGGAAGCATTCAGAACGTAAGCGTAGTTCGAGCCAGTGGTGGTCGGCATAGCGCTAACGCCGATTGCAGCAGCCTGAATGTACTTAACGCCGTTCTCTTCGCCGCCCAGAGCAAACTGAGAAGCGATGGTGCTGTAAGTTACGCTGCCAGATGCATTATCCAGTTCCTTACCAGTCAGAACATCCGCATCGCTGCCGGTGTATACGAATACAACTGCATTGTCAGCGATGTTGCGGGTGCCACCGCCGGAAATCACATTACCATTGACCTTATCAACACTCAACGTATTGTTGGAATGTGTGTAAGCCGTAGTGTTTGCAGCGGTCTCGTAAACATCATCGTAGCCAGCCTTCTGGGTCGTGCTTACCGGCATCAGAGAAATCTCATTGCCGCTCTCACGGTAGGTAAGCAGCTTACCAATCAGAAGGGCCTGAACATCATCGATATCAGCCTCATTTTCATTGTCACTGTTGCCATTAGAAGTCTCAATAGCGCCGCTATTATCTTCGTCAATTACCCAGTTAGTACCAGGAGTGGTGCCAACAGTTACCTCAATGTTGTTATATTTATCGAGGAACGCAGTCTTCTTGGTGCCATCGCGGGTAATCAGAGAGATCTCCAGCTCATTGGCCTTGGTACCTGCCTCGTATTTCTCTACCTGATAAACCAAAGCCAGAGACTTGGAGCCCCAAGTGCCGTCGGTCTTTTCTACGTTGTAGAGCAGGTTGCCCAGTGCAATGTAGGAAACGGTGTCGCCCGAAACGATGGACGGCATTGCATAGCCAGCAGCCGGCTCATACCAGGTGCCATCGATGCGGATTTCCTTGGTGCCAGTGCGAGAGGTACGGGTAGCTTCTACCTTTGCCTCAACAGCGTCGATCTTCTCGTAGGTTACCTTATCGTTGAAGTAATCGTAGGTTACCTTCGCGTAATCGTTCTTGGCAATGCCTTCGTAAACGGTTACGTCCTTCAGATCCGGATCGGAGTCATAAGCGGTCAGAGTGCCGTTGGTTGCATATACACCAAGATATGCGTTGGTGCCAGTACGGGCAGTGGAAGCGGAATCGCCTTCCAGGTCAGCCGTAACAAGGCCGTTGGTGTCAATGCTGGTGCTGCCAACATAAGTAACCTTGGTTACGTCCTGAGTCTTGATCTGTGCAGCTTCGATCTTACCATCGCCGTCGTTGTCGATGAAAGTAATCGCGTCGGACAGATTCTTGTTGTTGAAGGCCGAAGATGTCCACTGGTTGTTGTTGTCATATACCCAATGATCTGCATAGACATCAATTGCGCCATCCAGCTCATAGGACTGGCCGCCAAACTTAACCTTAGCGCCATCCTGCTCAACGTCTGCCCAAGTGGTTTCGTAGGAGGTGTTGTCATCGGTCAGATAGATGCCATAGATTGCATCATCATCATTAACCTTCTTGGTGTTCCAAGCAACCTTTACTTCGTAACCGAACAGATTGGAAACGTCGTTCTGGGCATCACGGAAGTAAACAGAACCATAGTCCTGGCCATTGAAGCGAACACCCTTCGGGTTGGTCTTGGAAGAGGGAGCACCCGTGATGACACCGGTGTCGATTGCCAGGTTCATGTACTTGGCACCAACGGTTTCATTCGGAGTATTATCCTCACCCTTATCGGTGTAGGTTTCCGAGTCGTTAGACCAACGAACAACGGAAGCTTCCAGCATGTTTGCCATCAGCTGAGCTGCGTACTGACGCGGGCAGTCATCGGTTACAACTGCATTGAAGTCTTCCAGCAGACCAGCTTCGGTTGCATAACCGATGGTCTTGGTGGACCAGGTGGAGCCACCGATGTCAGCCTTGGCTGGGTCGTAACCCATAACGCGCAGGCACATCAGTGCCAGCTCAACGCCGGTTACGTTGGAGTTCGGGTCGAACACAGTTGCCGACTTACCGGATACGATGCCGACAGACTGGCAATGCTTAACATAGCCAGCGTACCAAGCATCATTCGGTACGTCAGTGAAGGTGGTCTGCATGTTTGCATATGCAGAAGCATCTTCCTTACCGCCGTTACGGATCGTATAGATCATACGGCAGGCCTCAGCGCGGGTAATGGTGTCGTTCGGGCGGAAAGCGCCGTCCGGATCACCGGTCATCACGCTCAGAGCGTTCAACAGATCAACAGCTTCGGTCGCTTCGATGTCGGCCTGATCTGTATACGCCGCGCCAGCTGTCGCCATCATGGTGAACGCCATGGCGAACGCCAGTACCAGCGCGAGAACCTTTTTGACATGCTATATC
>JAUMSA010000275.1 GCA_031293105.1 Butyricicoccus sp.
GTGGTACCCCCAATGAATGTTTTCCGGCGCTGCCGGCCTAACCGGCAGCAGGTTTTTTTAAAGAAGCTGGAGATGCAGACGCGTTTCCAGCTCTTTTTCGTTTAACAAACTGACTGCATCGAGCAGCCGGGTGCGGAAGGAGGCGGTGCCCTCCATCGCTTCGCGCACCCGCTCGTATGCAGCCTCTCCGCAGGCGTCCATCACGGCCACGGCCGCCACGGCTGCGGCAAACGGCCGGTCGGGGTTGGCCCCACAATAGGCGCCTGTCAGCGCCGTGAGCATACAGCCCGCGCCTGTGATGCGGCTCATCATCTCGCAGCCGCCGCGCAGCACGGCGGTCTGTGTGCCGTCGGTCACCAGGTCGATTTCGCCGGTCAGCGCCACGACTGCGCCCACCCGATGGCTGAACGCGCGGACCATCTCGGCCGACGCTTCCAGATTGTCCTCGGTAACTTCGTCGAGCGCGTTGACCTCCACGCCCAGCGTGGTTTCACTGCCCAGCGCCAGCGCCCGGATTTCGGACGCATTGCCCCGGATGACCGCGATGCGCAGTTCATGCAGCAGCTTGCGGCAGGTTTCGCCCCGCAGGAAGGATGCCCCGGCCGCAACCGGGTCCAAAACAATCGGATGCCCGAGCGCGTTGGCCTTCTTCCCAGCCAGCAGCATGGCTTCCTGGGCGCGCAGCGCGCCCAAGTTCAGCACAAGCGCATCGCTCAAGGCGGTAATTTCCTCGACCTCGCGCGTGTCCTGCGCCATGGTCGGCGCGCCATAAGCGGCCAAAATGATGTTGGCGCAGTCGTTGACCGTCACGTTGTTGGTGATGGCATGCACCATGGGACGCTTTTCGCGCGTCTGGCGTACAATGTCCTGAATGGTTTGAATCACCGTAGCGAGCCCTCCAACTGTCCAAAGACCGGCGTGCGCTTGAGGGCGCTCAGCACGATGACCGAAATCAGCGCGCCCACGGCGGTCGATACCAGGAAGGACGGCACAAAGGTGAACAGCACCGCTTCCTTGTTGTTCATCAACCAAGCAGCGAGCGGATAGGACGCCATGCCGCCTAGGATACCGGTGCCGAACACCTCGCCGACATAGGCGGCTGGGAGCTTGCGACAAACCTTATAGGCCAGTCCGCACAGCAGCGCGCCGATCATCGACCCCGGAAAGGCCAGCAGTGTACCCATGCCGAGCAGGTTGCGGATGAGCGAAGCCGCGAACGCCATCGCGACCGCGTAGCCGGGTCCAAGCAGCACCCCGGCCACAACGTTAACCATATGCTGCACAGGCGAACACTTGGCACCCGGTACCGGGATGGCGACCAGGCTGCCGATGACCGCCACTGCCACCAGAACGCCCGCAAGCGTCAGTTTACGTGTGGATGTATGTTTCATCTCACGCCTCCGGGAAAATCCGGCAGAAGTGGTTCAGTGGGCCGCAGCCGTTGCCGATGGCCAGCGAATGAATGATGGCATCGGTGACGTAATCCTTGGCGCGGCGCACTGCTTCCGGGATATCGTAACCGAGCGCCAGGTTAGACGCAATTGCACTTGACAGCGTGCAGCCGGTGCCGTGGGTGTTCTTCGTGTTGATACGCTGGGTTTCAAATCGGTGGAACTGCTCGCCGTCGTACAATACGTCGAGCGCATTGCCGATTGCGTGGCCGCCTTTGACCAGCACGCCGCGCACGCCCATGGCATAGATCTTCTTGGCCGCTTCTTCCATATCGGCCGGGTTTTCGATCTTCATTCCCGTGATGCACTCGGCTTCCGGGATGTTCGGGGTGAGCACATCGGCATGCGGCAGGATGTATTCAATCAGCGCGCCGACCGCATCCGGGTTCATCAGCGGGCAGCCGTTTTTGGCGTACATAACCGGGTCGATGACCACATGCTGGGGCTTATACTGGTCGAGCTTGCGCGCGACCGCCTGCATGCACGCCGGGGTGGACAGCATGCCAATCTTGACCGCATCGGGCACGATGTCCTCGAACACGGCGTCGATCTGCTTTTCGATCATTTCCGGGGTGATGTCCTGGATGTCGATGACGCGCGCCGTGTTTTCCGCAACCACGGACACAATCACGCTCATGCCGAACACCCCGTGCGCCGACATGGTCTTGAGGTCGGCCTGGATACCGGCGCCGCCCGAGCAGTCCGAACCGGCGATGGTGAGTACTTTCTTTATCATGATATTCCTCCTTTTGTAACATGAAAAAAGGGAACACCCCGTCTGGGATGTTCCCTGGTATTTCGTCTGATCTCGCGCTCTTATTGGAGATATGCGCGAAAAAACGGCTTTCCCTGCGTCCCTACGTTGGCATTATCCAAATCAGGTAAGGTCGAGGGTGTACCCCTCCTCTCAGCCTCCCTTTGGAAGCTCCCTTGCATGGGTAATCGTATCATCCCTTTTTCCATTTGTCAAGGCAGCATGGCGAAAAAGGCCGCTTTCTGCACAACATCCGTCCTTCGGCAAAGAAAATCGGAGATGCCGCGCGGCCGCCCCTTATGGTTTGTCTTGCATTTTCCGGGCAAAGGTTTTACCATAACCTTAAGAGCTTATAAGGAGGCATGCACCATGATCCGCAGAAAAGACCAAATGAAAACCTATGAACGCCCGGAGATGAAGGGCGGAACGGGCAAGGCTGTCCTGACCGACCTCATTGACGCATCCGAAATGATGGACAAGGGCCGTCTGTTCAGCATCACCACCCTAGAGCCGGGCTGCTCGATCGGCGAACACCAGCATGTGGGCGAAGCCGAGATCTTCTACATTTTAGAGGGTGAAGCCGTGGCTGTGGACAACGGCGAGGAAGTCCGTCTGCACCCGGGCGACCTGCTGTACACCGGCGACGGCGACAGCCACAGCATCCGCAACGAAGGTGACGCAACCCTGCGTTTTGTGGCGCTCATCCTGTTCAAATGATCAACACCACGCTGTGCTACCTCGAACGGGACGGCAAGTACCTGATGCTGCACCGTGTGAAAAAGGCTAATGACCCCAGCCACGACAAATGGATTGGGGTAGGCGGGAAATTTGAGGACGGCGAAAGCCCGGAGGAATGTGCCCTGCGCGAAACGCGCGAGGAAACCGGCCTGACGCTGACCTCGTACCGCTATCGCGGGCTGGTGACCTTTGTGTCCGACCGCTGGGAAACCGAGTATATGCACCTGTTCACCGCCGACGCTTGGGAGGGCGAACTGACCGCCTGCGACGAGGGCGAACTGGTGTGGGTGGACAAGTCACAACTGCCTTCCCTGCCGATTTGGGAGGGGGACAAGCTGTTCTTCCGCCTGCTCGATGCGGACATCCCCTTTTTTTCGCTCAAGCTGACCTATGCTGGCGAAACACTCACCAGCGCCATCCTCAACGGCAAGCCGCTTGCGCGGTGACCATCCATGGACCGGGGTTTCCCGGTCCTTCTTTTTTAGCTTGCGGCCGGGTAGCATTGGGTAAAATCCCCAATTTCCCGGTTTGTTTTCCTTTTTTTACACTTCGTACATAAATTTCCCGCAATGGTTCACAAAATATTCACATCCGCCCCTTGACTTCTGCGCCCCATGGTGGTAAATTATGCTTAGCACTCAGGTAGTGCGAGTGCTAAACGAAAGGAGTCCTCCATCATGGAGCTTTCTGAGCGGAAAAAGCAAATCCTGAAAGCCATCATTGGCGACTATATCCGCACGGCCGAACCGGTCGGCTCCAAAACCTTGGCCGCACGGCCCGAACTAAAATTCTCCTCGGCCACCATCCGTAATGAGATGAGCGAACTGGAGGAAATGGGCTATCTGGAAAAACCACACACATCGGCCGGACGTGTCCCCTCCCCTGCCGGCTATCGGCTTTATGTCGATGAGCTGATGGGCGAAATCCCGGAAGGCGATGAACCGGCTGTCGAACAGATGCGCGGCAAAGTGCGTGAACTCGACCGCCTGATTCAGGAGGCCGGACGCCTGGTGTCCACGCTGACCAACTATGCGTCGGTCGCGGTCACCCCGTATATGAACCATACGGTGCTCAAGCAGTTTGAGATCGTATCCGTAGACCGCACGACGTTTGTCATCGTGGTGGTCACCGATGCCGGGGTGGTCAAAAACAAGCTGGTTCACACGGCCGCTGACGTTTCCAAGGACGAAGCCGAACTCCTGACGTATGTACTCAACCAGACACTCACCGGCCTGCCGCTGAGCCAGATCACGGCCGAGCGGTTCGATGTGGTACGCCGCGCCGCCGGGCTGACCGCCCTGCTCGCGCCGGTCGCCGAATATCTGGCCGAACTGATCGAAGAACTGGGCAGCCAAAAGGTCTTTCTGGAAGGCGCAAACAAACTGCTGCACTTCCCCGAATACCGTGACACCCAAAAGGCGCAGGCGCTGCTCGACTACATCACCGATGACAAGCATCTGCTGCCGGTCAAGCCCAACATCGACGGGGTGCAGTTCTTCATTGGCCCGGAAAACGGCCCGAATCCCCTGTCGGATGCGTCGATGATCTACGCCAAGTACGACATCGGCAGCCTGGGACAGGGCGTGATTGGCATTGTCGGCCCGACGCGCATGGATTACAAACATCTATCCGCCCGGCTGAGCCATTTTGCCAAGGGGCTGAACAAACTGATCGCAGATACGTTTTTGGACGAAAACAAATAGAAGGATGATACGAATGGAAAAGAAGAATCCGGCCGAACAGGCCGAAGCCATGCAGCCGGAAACGGATGCCGAAGTAACGGCACCCGAAGAAGCGGCCCCTGAGGCCGAGCCGGAAGCCGCTGCGGACGGCGCGCTTGCCGATCTGCAAGCCAAGCTGGATGCGCTGAATGACAAGCACCTGCGCATGGCTGCCGAGTATGACAACTTCCGTAAACGCTCCCAGCGCGAACGGGAAGCCGCACATGCCGAAGCGGTCGCCTACGCGGTCAAGGCTCTGCTGCCGACCTACGACAATTTGGAGCGCGCCCTCAAGGCCGAAACAACCGACACCGAATATAAAAAGGGCGTGGAAATGACCATGACCCAGTTGGTGGACAGCCTGAAGGCCATCGGCGTGGAAAAGATCGCTGCCGAACCGGGTACGGCCTTTGACCCCAACCTGCACAATGCGGTTATGCATGTGGAAAACGAAGACCTGGGCGAAAACGTCATTGCCGACGTGTTCCAGCAGGGCTTCCAGATCGGTGACAAGGTCATCCGGCATGCGATGGTACAGGTAGCAAACTAAGGAAACAAAAGCATATTCTATAAAGGAGAGCATTTATCATGGGCAAGATTATTGGTATCGATTTAGGTACGACAAATAGCTGTGTCGCCGTTATGGAAGGCGGCGAAGCGGTCGTTATCGCCAACGCAGAAGGCGCTCGGACCACCCCGTCCGTTGTCGCATTCTCCAAGACCGGCGAGCGTATGGTTGGCCAGGTGGCAAAGCGCCAGGCCGTTACCAACGCAGACCGCACCATCATTTCCATCAAGCGTAAAATGGGTTCCGATTACCGCGTATCCATCGACGGCAAGCAGTATTCCCCGCAGGAAGTTTCCGCGATGATCCTGCAAAAGCTCAAGGCTGACGCGGAAGCTTATATCGGTTCCCCGGTGACCCAGGCGGTCATCAACGTACCGGCATACTTCACCGACTCCCAGCGTCAGGCGACCAAGGACGCCGGCAAGATCGCAGGCCTGGATGTTCTGCGTATCATCAACGAGCCGACCGCAGCAGCTCTGGCGTATGGTGTAGATAAGGAAACCGAGCAGAAGGTCATGGTCTACGACCTCGGCGGCGGTACATTCGATGTATCCATCCTGGACATCGGCGACGGCGTTCTGGAAGTTCTGGCAACTGCCGGTAACAACCACCTGGGTGGCGACGACTTCGACCAGCGCATCATGGACTGGATGGTGCAGGAGTTCAAGAAGTCGGACGGCATCGACCTGTCCACCGACAAGATGGCCATGCAGCGCCTAAAGGAAGCAGCCGAAAAGGCCAAGATCGAACTGTCCGGTATGACCTCCACTTCGATCAACCAGCCGTATATCACCGCAGATGCAACTGGCCCGAAGCACCTGGAACTGACCCTGTCGCGTGCCAAGTTCAATGAACTGACCGCCGACCTGGTTGAAGCAACCATGGGCCCGGTTCGTCAGGCTATGAGCGACGCCGGTTTGCAGCCGGGCGACCTGTCCAAGGTCCTGCTGGTTGGCGGCTCTTCCCGTATCCCGGCCGTTCAGGACGCGGTTAAGAACATCACCGGCAAGGACGGCTTCAAGGGCATCAACCCGGACGAATGTGTTGCCATCGGCGCAGCCATCCAGGGCGGCGTCCTGGGCGGCGAAGTCAAGGACGTTCTGCTGCTCGACGTCACCCCGCTGTCTCTGGGCATCGAAACCTTGGGCGGCGTATGCACCAAGCTGATCGAACGCAACACCACCATCCCGACCAAGAAGAGCCAGGTCTTCTCGACCGCGGCCGACAATCAGCCGTCGGTTGAAATCCATGTCCTGCAGGGCGAACGTGAAATGGCTGCCGGCAACAAGACCCTTGGCCGCTTCACCCTCGACGGCATTGCTCCGGCTCCGCGCGGCGTACCGCAGATCGAAGTTACCTTCGATATCGACGCCAACGGCATCGTAAACGTATCGGCGAAGGACCTGGGCACCGGTAAGGAACAGAAGATCACCATTACGGCTTCTACCAACCTTTCGCAGGATGAAATCGACAAGGCCATGCGTGAAGCAGAACAGTTTGCTGCCGAAGATAAGAAGCGCAAGGAAGAAGTCGATGTCCGCAACAGCGCCGAGCAGCTGGTCTTCCAGTCGGAAAAGGCTCTGACCGACTTGGGCGACAAGGTATCGGCCGACGAAAAGAGCGCCATCGAGGCTGAGATCAACAAGGTTAAGGAAGCGCTCAAGGGCACGGATACCGAAATGATTAAGATGGCATCCGATTCCCTGTCCAAGAAGTTTGGCGAGATCGCACAGAAGGTCTATGCTCAGCAGGCACCGCAGGGTGACCCGAACATGGGCGGCCAGGGCTTCCAGGGCGGCGCACAGCAGTCCGGCCCGCAGGGCGACTTTGTAGACGCCGACTTCACCGAAGTCAAGGACGACGACAAGAAATAAGGAATTGCAGCAAGACCGGGCAGGAAGCGCCAAACGCGTTTCTTCCTGCTTCCGGTCTGGCTTTTGAAGGCGCGCCGCCCGG
>JAUMSA010000310.1 GCA_031293105.1 Butyricicoccus sp.
GGTTCATGGTGCCGTCCTGCATGGTGGACAGGTGCTCGAGGCACGAGCCGGTGCCCAGCGCGACGCACGAAATCGCATCGTCGGCCACGCGGGTGGGGATGCCAGTCTTGGACGCAATCAGCTTGTCAAAGCCCCAGACCATGGCGCCGCCGCCGGTCATGACAATGCCATTGGTCGAAATATCGCCGGTCAGTTCGGGGGGCGTGCGCTCCAAAACCGCGTGGATGGCTTCCACGATGGTCGAGGACACTTCCTCAAACGCGCCTAGAATCTCGTTCGACTCGACCGTGAAGGTGCGCGGCAGGCCGGTCATCAGACAGCGGCCCTTGATCTCCATCGAGGTTTCCTCCGGACGGGGGAACACACAGCCGATCTCTTTTTTGATATCCTCCGCCGTGCGCTCACCGATGAGCACATTATGCTTGCGGCGGATATATTTGATAATCGCCTCGTCGAATTTATCGCCCGCGACCTTGATGGACGTGGATTCCACGATGCCGCCCAGCGAGATAACCGCAATGTCGGTTGTGCCGCCGCCAATGTCCACGATCATGTTGCCGTTGGGCTTGGCGATGTCGATGCCTGCGCCGATGGCTGCCGCCACCGGTTCTTCGACCAGAAAGACGCGCTTGGCGCCTGCCTGGGAGCCGGCGTCGATCACGGCGCGTTCTTCGACTTCGGTGATGACCGAAGGCACACACATGACCACATTGGGCTTGAACAGACGGAAGCCCAGCACCTTGCGGATGAATTCTTTAATCATGCGCTCGGTCATTTCGTAATCGGAAATGACGCCTTCGCGCAGCGGCCGGATGGCGATGATATTGCCCGGTGTGCGGCCGAGCATTTTCTGCGCGTCCTCGCCGACCGAAAGGATCTTACCGGTGGTCTTATCCACCGCGACGACCGAGGGCTCATTTAAAACGATGCCCTTGCCCTTGACATAGACGAGCACCGAGGCAGTGCCCAGGTCAATGCCGACATCACTTGTAAAAAATCGAAACGTACTCATCATCCTTTTCATGCGGCAAGGCCTGCCTTGACGGCCGCGCCTGCCTTCCAGAAACCTTTCCTTGTTATACGAATCTATTATACCGTATTTCCATACTATTGCAATGGTGAAAAGATAAAAATTCGCTTACAATTTGCATATTTGAAAATCATTTTCCACGAACCGTCGGAGTTTTTGTCATACTGACCAAAAAGACCGCGTCTGCGCCCGCTCCCCGCAGTGCTTCGGCGCAGGCGGCTGCCGTGGCGCCTGTGGTGACCACATCGTCCATAAGTAAGACCCGCCGGCCGGCTACAGCCGCTGCATCCCGTACGGCAAACGCCCCGCGGACATTTTCTAGCCGCTTCTCGTGCGGCAGCGAGGACTGCACCTGGGTATGCCGGCATTTGCGCAGCGTCCGTACACAGGGCAGGCCGCAGGATTTGGCGACCAGCCGCGCTACCAACGCCGACTGGTTGTAACCGCGCCGCATCCACCGGAAAAAAGAAACCGGCACAAAGGTGATGCAGTCGGGCTTCCAGCCGTCCAGGTAGCCTTCCAGACAGTCGGCGGCCATGCGGGCGAACCAATCGGCATACGCGCGGCGATACTGGAACTTGTACGCGTGCATGGCCTCGCGCACGAAATCCTTGTACACCAGCGGCGCGTCCGCCTCGTCCACGCCCGGCACCGAAAAGTTCTGATAAAAGTAATACTGGCCATCCTCCAGGCATTGGTCACATAAGATGTCCTGATGCTCGCGCAGGCTGGCGCCGCAGCGCTTGCATCGTTTGGGATAAAACAGAGAAAGCAAACTCATCGCTCGTCCTCCATGAGCATGCGCGCCTTCAGGGCACTGTACCGACGGCCACGTGTGTTGGTCTTGACCATGGTTTCCAGCGTTTCCTGCGCGCCGACAATAACCAGCAATTTCTTGGCCCGCGTGATGGCCGTATAGAGGATATTGCGCGTCAGCAGCCGCCGCGGCACCCCGGCCGACAGGGCGACAATCACGGCTTCAAATTCGCTGCCCTGCGCCTTGTGGACGGTCATGGCATAGGCCAACTCGAGCTCGTCCAGCATATCGAAGGTGTAGGTCGCCAGTTTGTCATCAAATTTGACGATCAGGCATTCCTGCCCGGGGAAGATCTGCAAAATCTCCCCGACGTCGCCATTAAACATGCCGGTGCCCTGTTCGTGGGTATCCACCCGCTCCCAGATGATATCATAGTTGTTGCGAATCTGCATGACCCGGTCGCCTTCGCGGAATATGGTATCGCCAAACCGTTTTTCGTTCTTTTCCGGGGTGGCGGGGTTGAGCGCCTCCTGCAACCGGCGGTTAAGTTGGGCGGTTCCGGCGCCCTGTCGTCGTGAGGGGGTCAGCACCTGGATTTGGCTGGGACTCAGTCCATAATACCGGGGCAGCCGGTCGCGGCACAGTTCGGTAACTGTTTGCAGCACCGCCGCCGGGTCGGCCTTTTTCATCAGGAAGAAATCGCCGTCCTTGCCCGACGGCACCGGCATCTTGCCCTCATTGATGGCGTGCGCATTCATGACAATGTCGCTTTTCTGCGCCTGCCGGAAAATTTCGGTGAGTTGCATGACCGGCACACAGCCGGAGGTGATAAGGTCGCGCAAAAAGTTGCCCGGCCCGACCGGCGGAAGCTGGTCGGCATCGCCCACGAGCACCAGCCGCGCCCCGGTGGGCATGGCGGCGAGCAAGGCCTGCATCAGCGAGATGTCCACCATAGATACCTCGTCGAGCACGACCACACTGCACTCGAGCGGATTAGTCAAACAGCGCTGGAAGGCCAGCTTGCCGCCCGGGCCATACCCGGCTTCAAGCAGGCGGTGGATGGTCTTGGCCTCCATGCCGCATAGTTCGCTCAGGCGCTTGGCCGCGCGTCCGGTGGGCGCGGCCAGCACGGTTTCCAGCCCCAGTGCTTCAAACACACGCAGCATCCCGCGCACAGCGGTCGTCTTGCCGGTGCCCGGCCCGCCGGTCAGGATGGATACGCCGCATTTGGCCGCCGTGGCGATGGCCTTTTTCTGCAAGGGGGCATAGGCCACATCGGCATCCTGCTCGAGGGCATCCAGCAGCTCGTCCAAGTCAAAATCATAGGTATAGGTTTGGGCGGCCAGCTGCTTTAAGCACCCGGCTAGAAAATCTTCGGCTTCGTACATCTGCCGCAGATAGACCGCGTCCCGTCCGGCGATGACCTCGCGCACGACCTGGCCGCGGGCGGTCAGGCGTTCGATGCTTTCCATGGCGCGCGTTTCATCGAACACCACATCGTCGTCCGAGAGCAGCGTGCACGCCGCCCCGACCAGCTTTTCCACCGGGATAAAGGTATGCCCGTTGTTCAAATTAAACGTCATCGTATATAGGATGCCCGCGTCCGCGCGCTCCTCGCTCAGGCGCGGCAGCCCCAGGTTGAGCGCCAGCGCATCGGCCAGCCCAAAATCGATTTCATAATACTCGTCGCACAGAAGATAGGGGTTTTCGGTCAGCGCATCCATGGCCGCGACGCCAAGCCGTTTGTAAAGCCGAGGCGTCAGCCAGACCGGCAGGCCGTTTTCGGTCAGGAAATCCATCAACAGGCGCATTTCGCTCATCTCGGTGAACTGCCGGCCGATGTCCTGCGCCTTTTTGGTCGTGATGCCGCGGATTTCGGTCAGCTGCGCTGGGTCGTTTTGTAGGATGTCAAAGGTATCCTCCCCGAATTTCTCGGCAATCTTGACCGCCAGCCGCGGGCCGATGCCCTTGATCAGCCCCGACCCCAAATAATCGGCAATGCCGCGCACCGAAACCGGCAGGCGGCGTTCAAACGATTCGGCCGTGAACTGCTCGCCATAGGACGGGTGGGTCGTCCAGCGCCCGCCCAAGGTGAGTTCCTCGCCCAGCCCCAGGCCGGGGATGTAACCGGTCGCTGTGATCTCCTCCCCATCCGGGGCGATCAGGCGCAGGACGGCATAGCCATTTTCTTCATTCTGAAAAACGATCTGCGACACCGTGCCGCAGACCATTTGATATTCCTGTTGTGCTTCCTGCATAGCCGTCCTCGTCCTTTTTATTTGATGTAGGTCGCTTGGCAGCGTGCGGCCGTGCGCTCGGCCAGGTTCTGCCCCTCGCTGTCGCGGGCCTGCTCGAGAAAAAGAATCTCCAGCCCAGGCAGATACAGCCGCCGCGCTTCATGCGCCGCCAGCAGCAGCCGCTCGCTTTCGGGCAGGTTTCCATCGCCCTTGAGTACCAAGGTTGCGCTGCCTTCTGCGCGCGCGTAACTCGCCATTATTATAGCATACACGGCTTTTAAAATGCAAATCAGTCCTACTGCCGCCAGCGTACCGACGACGCATTCGAGTACATAAGGCATACTGCGTCCCTCCTTGTGTCATGCTATGCCGGGGCCGCAAAAGGGGTGCTTCAAAAAAACTGAAAATTTTTCTTTTTTCCTGTTGACATTTTCGAAAATCCGCGCTATACTAATAAAGCTGCTGATGAACAGCGCAAAACTTCTTCGAGGTGTGGCTCAGCTTGGTAGAGCGCTTCGTTCGGGACGAAGAGGCCGCAGGTTCGAATCCTGTCACCTCGACCATCAAAGGCATCCAACTGCGGTTGGATGCCTTTTTTCGTTTTCTTCCCACGAGAAAAGCCCGGAACCAAAAAGTTCCGGGCTTTTGCAGTTTGGGTCAAGCCTTTTCAAAGGCTTGCGGGGTGCCGGGGCAGCGCCCCGGCCAAGGCTCTCGCTTATGCGCGGCTCCACTGGGTGCCTTGACGGGTGTCCTTGATGGTCACACCCATGTCGGCCAGCACACCGCGGATGCGGTCGGCTTCGGCGAAGTTCTTCTCCTTCTTCGCGGCCGCACGCTGGGCGATCAGTTCCTCGATCTTGTCGGCATCCGGGTCCTTGGCATCGTCGCGCTTCTGGACAATGTTCAGCACGCCGGTCAGCTCCATGAACAGATCATGCGCTGCGGTCAGGAAGGCCTTGGTGGCATCATCATGCGCCGACATGTAGCCATTGATCTCGCGCACCAGCTCAAAGATGGCGGACAGCGCGTCGGCCGTGTTCAGATCGTCATCCATGGCGTCGATGAACTTCTGCTTGTAGCCTTGCAGCTGCTCCAGCTTGGCCGCTTCGTCGGCGGTGATGGTGTCGCCGGTCGCCTTTTCGATGCGGAATTCCATGTTGTTGCGGCTTTCGTACAGACGCGCGAGAGAAGCCTTATTCATCTCCAGGCTTTCAGCCGAATAGTTCAGCGGCGAACGGTAGTGCGCCGACAGCATGAACATACGGATGGTCTCATAGCCGAATTCCTTGGCCGCGTCGCGCACCATGAAGAAATTGCCCTTGGACTTGGACATTTTCTCGTTATCGATGGTCAGGAAGCCGTTGTGTACCCAGTAATGGGCAAACTCACAGCCATTGGCGCACTCGGACTGGGCGATCTCATTCTCGTGGTGGGGGAAGATCAGGTCCAGACCGCCCGAATGGATGTCGATCGTTTTGCCCAGGTACTTGCAGGCCATGGCCGAGCACTCGATGTGCCAGCCCGGACGGCCCTTGGAGCCCCACGGCGTATCCCAGGCCGGTTCGCCCGGCTTGGCAGCCTTCCAGACCGCAAAGTCCATCGGGTCTTCCTTCATCTCGCCCACGCCGATGCGCGCGCCGGCTTGCAGCTCTTCCATGGGCTGGTGGCACAGCTTGCCGTAATCGGGGTCGGACTTGGTGCGGAAGTAAACGTCGCCGTTCTCAGCCAGATAGGCGTGGCCGTTGTCAAGCAGCTTCTGCACGATGCCGATGATGGCGTCCATCGTTTCGGTTGCGCGAGGGTGGAAGGTCGCTGCCTTGACGCCCAAGCCCTCAGCATCGACATAGTATTCCTTGATGTAGCGCTCGGCGATGGTGTTGAAGTCTACGCCTTCCTCATTGGCCTTGTTAATCACCTTGTCGTCGATGTCGGTGAAATTCTGGACAAAGGTGACCTTGTAGCCGCGGTACTCAAAATAGCGGCGCAGCAGGTCGAACATGATGAACGGGCGGGCGTTGCCGATGTGGAAATAGTTGTACACGGTCGGGCCGCACGAGTACATCTTCACTTCGCCGGGCGTGATGGGCACGAATTCATCCTTGCGGCGGGTCAGGGTGTTATACAGTTTCATGTGCATTCTCCTTTTGTAAAATCAAAACAGCCGCCCCTTTGGTCTGTCCAAAGAGGCGGCCCCTAGGGTCGCGGTTCCACTCTTGTTTGTCGCTTGTGGGCCACTGTAACGGGCGGCTCCCGCGGGGCGTTACCCCCGATGCTCCCGGGCGCACGTTCGCCGCCGCGCCGCGCAGAGCCCTTTCAGCCAGTGAAGCCCCTCTCTTTTGCGCGCGCTTTGCGGGTACTCTTCCCGTTCATCGCATAAAAACCTTATTTGGCATCATGGTATCACAAACCAGACGGGAAGTCAAGGCCGGCAAGGCGCTGATAGGTTTCCGGGGTGTCGATATCGGCAAATTCGGCTTTGTTTGGCGCGTCCCAAAAGCGGACTTCGTTCGCATGGCGCTTCCATACCGCCCGGCCGCCGGTCTCGCCCGTAAGGGCGGCCAGTTCCCCGAAAAACCGGCGCGGGAACACGCAGGGCGCGCACGGTTTCCCGTCCACACGCGGAACGACGATGCAGTCGCTCTCCTGTGCCAGGTGCACGAGCGCCTGTACGGTTTCGGGCTGTAAAAAGGGCTGGTCAGCGCTCAGGAACAGGGCGTACGCCGCCCGTGCATCCAACGCCGCGGCCCCGGCCGCGACCGAATAGCCCATGCCCTCCGCTGCGCGGGGGCTGGGTACGGCCCGAAAGCCCATGCCTTCCCCCTCGGATACGATGGCCAGGTCGTTGGTCACGACAAGGCAGGCATCACCCACCGCCGCCGCGAGCGTCAGCGCATGGCGGTACATGGGCATACCACGAACAGGCAGCCGCAGCTTGTCCGTCTCCCCCATGCGGCGGCTGAGCCCGGCCGCGAGCACGACGGCCGCAATCATGTGACCACCTCGAACAGCACGTCCACCGACCCGCCGCAGATTAAGCCGTCTTTTCCGGCTTCGCCGTTGGCCATGTCGATATGTGTGAGCATGGGCCGGGGCGCGTCCAGCAGGCCGCGCATGGTTTCGAGTGCCTGATATTCGGCCAGTCCGCCGCCGATCGTGCCCAGCGCTTCGCCCGAGGGCAGCAGCAAAAGGCGCGCGCCCGGCCCGCGCGGCGCCGAGCCGCGCTTGCGCACCACGGTAGCCATGATGCCGCCCGCGCTGCCCTCGTCCAGCAGGGCGTCCAGCATGGCTTCGGAAAACACGGTCTGTCCCTTGCCCTGTCGGGTCTGTACCAGTTCGGCGGCAATCGATACCGCGATCTCCTCGGGCGTCTGCCCGCCGATGGGCAGGCCGATGGGCGCATGGACAGCGGCCAGCTGCGCGTCGGTCACGCCCTCGCGCCGCAGCACGTCAAATACAGCGGCATTCTTCTTGTGGCTGCCGATCATGCCGATGTAGGGCAGGTCCCGGCCGACGACCTGCCGCAGGCAGGCGGTGTCGGCCGCGTGGCCGCGCGTGACGATGACGACCGAGGTGTCCGGGTACGCGTCCCAGTCGTACCGGCGCAGCAGGTCGGTAAAGTCGGCGCAGACGGTTTCGTCCGCGTCTGTGAACCGCTGGCGGGCGGCAAACTCCGGCCGGTCGTCGGCCACCAGCACCCGATAGCCGAGCAACTTGCCGAGCGTGCTCACCGGACGGGACACATGCCCGCCCCCGCAGATGAGCAGCACCTTTTCGCGCGAGAACTGCTCAAAAAGCACCCGCTCGCCGTCTAGCTCCACTTCGCAGGGAAAGTCCGTGATGGGCTGACCGTCCGCGTCCATGCCGACGAGCCCGACCGGGCCGGTCAGGTTCTCAGCCCGGCCGAGGGCCGCTTCCTCCAGGCAGGTCTTGCGGGTCACGCCGCTGCCGCCCTTTAACAGCCGCGCGAGTGCGCGGTATCCGTTCGGGTCCATGGCCGTTCCTCCTTAAAG
>JAUMSA010000327.1 GCA_031293105.1 Butyricicoccus sp.
GCGCGGATGGAGGAACGACATGCGAATCATACAGATGATGGGCGGCGGCGACGTCGGCGTCGCCAAGACCCATATCATGGCCCTGGTGCAGGCGCTCAGCGAACACAACGACGTCTGCCTGGTCAGCTTCCGCGACGGCCCCTTCCCCAAGGAGGCCGCAGCGCGCGGACTGAACGTGAAGGTCTTTGAATACATGAACCCCTACACCTGCCGGGACAAGGTCCTGGCCCTGGTCGATGAATTCCAGCCCGAAGTCATCCACACCCACGGCTCCAAGGCCAACCTCATCGGCGCTATGGTGCGCGCCAAGCGCCGCATCCCGCTGATGACCACCGTACACTCGGACTACCGGCTGGACTACATGGGTTCGCCCTTTAAGCAGTACACCCGCGGCACCATCAACGCCATCGCGCTGCGGTTTATGGACTTCTATCAGCCGGTCGCCGACCGCATGGCGCGCACGCTCATCTCCCGCGGCTTTGACCCCGAGCGCATGTGCGTCATCTACAATGGCATGGACTTCACTGAACCGGTCAAGGGCCTCGACCGCACGGCCTACATCAAGGAGCAGTGGGGTGTAGACGTGACCGACGACGAGGTGCTGTGCGGCATTGCCGCCCGCCTGACCGCGGTCAAGGACATCTTTACCTGCGTCAAGGGCTTTGCCGGCGCGGTGGGGCAGCAGCCGAACATGCGCCTGTTCCTGGCCGGTGACGGCGAGGACGAGCCCCGGCTGCGCCGTCTGGTCAAGGAGCTCGGCATCGAGGATCGGGTGGTCTTTTGCGGCTGGGTGTCCCCGATCGACAAGTTCTTTGCGTCCATGGACATCAACCTCTTAACTTCAGTGTCCGAAACCTTCCCCTATTCGATTCTGGAAGGTGTGCGCGAAGGCTGTGCCACCATCTGCTCGGACGTGGGCGGCATGAGCGAACTGATCGACACCGGCGAAAACGGCTTCATCTTCCAGCCCGGCGACTCTGAAACCCTGACCAAGCATCTGCTCACCTTTGCGCGCGACCCGGAGAAACGCAAGACCTTTGCCGCGCGGCTGTATGAAAAGGCTGACCGGGACTTTTCCCTGCGCACCATGTGCCGCACCCAGGAGGAAAATTACCGCATGGTCATCCGCCGCTTTGCCCGCCCCAAAACCAAGCGCGATGAAGTGGTCATCTGCGGCGCCTACGGCAAGGGCAACGCGGGCGACGATGCCATCTTGAAGGCCATTGTCCAGGAGATGCGCGAAATCGACCCCGACCGCCGCATTACGGTCATGAGCCGCCGCCCCAAGGAGACCCGCATGGTCTACCGCACGGGCGCGGTCTATACCTTCCGGCTCGACCAGGTGCTGCGCCGCTTCCAGCATGCAGCCCTGTATATCAACGGCGGCGGCAGCTTGATGCAGGACGTGACCTCCACCCGCTCGCTGCGCTATTACCTGTTCACCCTCGACCAGGCCAAGCGCTCGGGCTGTAAAGTAATGATGTACGGCTGCGGCATTGGCCCCATCAACCGGCCGAGCAACCGCCGCCGCGCCGCGGCGACCATCAACCGGTCGGTGGACATCATCACCCTGCGCGATGACCTGTCGCGCGGCGAACTGACCCGCATGGGCATCGTGGGGCCGGATGTGCGCCTGTCGGCCGACCCGACCATTATTTTAAAACCCGCCTCGGCTGCCCGGGTGGATGAAGCGCTCGAACAGTGCGGCATCCCGCCCCAGGGCAACTATATCGGCTTTGGCCTGCGGTACTGGAAGGGCTTTGACGACGTCATCGACGAGGTAGTGGCCGCCGCCGAATACGCCTATACAGCACATGGCCTGACCCCCCTGTTCGTGCCCATCGAATATCCGTCCGACCTGATGCCGGCCGAGATTCTGGGCGGTAAGCTCAAGTGCCCGCATTATATGGTCACCAAACGCCAATCGATCGAAACCACCATCGGCATCCTGGCGCGCATGCAGACGGTCATCGGCATCCGCCTGCACTCGCTGATGTTCTCGGCCGCCGCCGGTGTGCCGGTCATCGGCATGAGTTATGACATCAAAGTCGATGGCTTTTTGAAGTATATCGGCAGCCGCACCTGCATCCAACTGCGCGACGTGACCCGGGATAAACTCATCCCGCTCATCGATGAATGTGTGTCCGGCGCGCTCGATGCCGAGGTGCATCAGACCGCCGAAATGCTGCGCGAACGCGAACGCCAGAATCCTGCCGCCGCCCGCGAGCTGCTCGGTGAGCCCCCAGCCGCCGAATAAGGCGGTCATGCCAAGCTTTTTTGCCGATTTTCTAAGGTCGAAGGCAACAAATGTTCCGGTCAGCGGCCGTTTGGTTTTTGGGAAGTCGATGATTTTTCGAAAGAACCCCCAAAACGCTTGAAACCGGACGCAAATGCCGATAGAATAGGAATCAGAAATGCAAGAAAGGAGTGCCGGTATGTTGCGCGAGCAAGTGTTTTTGGATAGACAAAAGCAGCGGATGAACGGCATTCGTGCAGGCATTTCTGCACACAAATGACAAACCATGCAGGATACGGCCGTATCCTGCATTTTGTTTTTTGGTCAAACGATATATTTTCCATCTGGGAGGGTTTTCTCTATGAAAAAAGTTTGCATTGTCATGGGTTCGGACAGTGACCTGAAGGTGATGGGCAAATGCGCGGATAAGCTGAAAGACTTCGGTATCCCGTTTGATGTGCGTGTCATCTGGGCCCACCGCACCCCGGCCGCTGCCGAGCAGCTCGCCAAGAACGCGGCTGGCGGCGGTTTTGGCGTCATCAGCGCCGCCGCAGGCAAGGCGGCACACTTGGGCGGTGTGCTGGCCGCTTACACCACCCTTCCGGTCATCGGCGTGCCCATGGGCACGAGCGTAATGGGCGGCATGGACAGCCTGCTGTCCATCGTCCAGATGCCCAAGGGCATTCCGGTCGCTACGGTCGCCATCGACGGCGCGGAAAATGCCGCCATCCTGGCCGCCCAGATGCTCGCACTCGAGGATGCTTCGCTTGCGGACAAGCTGGCCGCTTTCAAGGAAGCCATGGCCAAGGAAGTCGCGGCCAAGGACGAAAAGGTTCGCGCAGAATATCAAGGTTAACGTCCCGGATTTTTTTAGATAAGGAGAATCAGTCATCATGCAGAAAAAGGAACAGCTTTACGAAGGCAAGGCCAAGAAGGTATTTGCCACCGAAGACCCCAACCTGGTTATCGTCGATTATAAGGACGATGCAACCGCTTTCAACGGCGAAAAGAAGGGCACCATTGCCGGTAAGGGCGTCATCAACAATGTGATGAGCAACCACATGTTCCAGATGCTCGAAAAGCAGGGCGTACCGACCCACTTTGTCGAGCAGCTCTCCGAGCGCGAAACCGTGGTCAAGAAGGTTTCCATCGTGCCGCTCGAGGTCATCATCCGCAACATTTCAGCAGGCTCGTTTGCCAAGCGCTACGGCGTGGAAGAAGGCATTGTATTCGACCAGCCGACCATCGAGTTTTCCTACAAGAACGACGACCTGGGCGACCCGCTCATCAACGACTACCACGCGCTGGCGCTGAAGCTCGCCACCCCCGAGGAGATCGAACGCATCAAGGAAATGGCCTTCAAGGTCAACGAAGTGATGAAGGCATACTTTGATCATCTGAATGTCATTCTGGTGGACTTCAAGCTGGAATTCGGCAAGACGGCTGACGGCACCATCATCCTGGCCGACGAAATCAGCCCGGACACCTGCCGCCTGTGGGATAAGGATACCAAGGAAAAGCTGGACAAGGATCGCTTCCGCCGCGATATGGGTGGCGTCGAGGAGGCGTATCAGGAAGTGATGCGCCGTCTCATGGGCGAATAAAATGCGCCCAAACGCGCAAACCCCTGCGCGCCCCGCATAAATTAAGCAAATCCCCTCCCCCAGCACCGCAACATCCACATGCAAAGCCCCGCCTTGCCGCGGGGCTCTATGGCTTTTTCAAACCCATCATACATGAAAAGGAGTTATCGAATGGGAGGATTTTTTGGCGCGGTCTCTAAGCGGGACTGCGTACTCGACATTTTCTTTGGCGTGGACTATCATTCTCATCTGGGCACCAAGCGCGGCGGTATGATTATCCATGACGCCGAAACCGGTTTCCAGCGCCAAATCCACAACATCGAAAACACCCCGTTCCGCACCAAGTTCGAAAAGGACTTGCAGGATTTCCACGGATGCAGCGGCATCGGCTGTATCAGCGATACCGACCCGCAGCCGCTTCTGGTGCGCTCGCACCTCGGGCTGTATGCCATCACGGCGGTCGGCATCATTAACAACGCCGAAGAACTGGTCAGCCAGTATTTTTCCGACCACGGCCACCAGTTCATGGCCATGAGCTCGGGCAAGGTCAACCAGATCGAACTCATCGCCGCGCTCATCAACCAGAAAAACGACCTGGTATCCGGCATCCTGCACGCCCAGGAACAGATCGACGGCTCGGCCACCATCCTCATTTTGACCGAGGACGGCATCATCGCCGCGCGTGACCGCGTCGGGCGTCTGCCTGTGCTGGTCGGCAAAAACGAAGACGGTTACTGTGTATCGTTTGAATCCTTCGCCTACCACAAACTCGGCTATGAGGACGCCTATGAGCTTGGCCCGCGCGAAATCGTCCGTCTGACGGCCGACGGCTGCGAGACCCTGTCCCCGGCCGGGCAGGAAATGAAAATCTGCTCGTTCCTGTGGACCTATTACGGCTATCCAAACTCCAACTATGAGGGCCGCAACGTCGAGGTTATGCGCTATCAGAACGGCGCCATCCTGTCGCAGCACGACAAGGCGCGCGGTCTGGCACAGGACATTGACTATGTCGCCGGTGTACCTGATTCGGGCGTCCCGCACGCCATTGGCTATGCCAACGACTGCCACATCCCGTTTGCCCGCCCGTTTATCAAATACACCCCGACCTGGCCGCGTTCGTTTATGCCCCAGAACCAGGACATCCGCAACCAGGTCGCCAAAATGAAGCAAATCCCGGTCCCCGAACTGATCGAAGGAAAAAAGCTCCTGTTTGTGGACGACTCGATCGTGCGCGGCACCCAGCTGCGCGAAACGGTCGAATTCCTGTATGAATCGGGCGCTGCCGAAGTGCATATGCGTTCGGCCTGCCCCCCGATCATGTACGGCTGCAAATATTTGAACTTCTCCTCGAGCAACTCCGAAATGGAACTGCTCTCGCGCCGCACCATCCAGGCGCTCGAAGGCGACGAAGGCCAAAAGCATCTGGACGAATACGCGGACGCGGACACCGAGCGCGGCCAGTGCATGCTGCGCAAAATCTGTGAGGACTTCGGCTTTAGCTCGCTCGGCTACCAGTCGCTCGACGGCCTTTTGGAGGCCATCGGCCTGGACCGGGATAAAGTCTGCACCTACTGCTGGAATGGCCGCGAATAAAGGCCATCTCTCCCATCCCCTGCGCCGCTCCCGGCATCCCGGCGGGCGGTCCGCGCATCTTAATCGAGGTAACCCATGAAATATACGATGAAAAAAGTATCCCATACTCCGTTTGACGGCGACGCCGTGCATGAAGAATGCGGCGTATTCGGCATCTATGTGCCCGATGGCGTCGACCTCAGCCCAGCCCATGAAGCCTATACCGCCCTGTTTGCCTTGCAGCACCGCGGCCAGGAAGCCGCCGGTATTGCGGTCAACAACCACGGCGTCATCAAGTGTCACAAGGACGTCGGTCTGGTCAGCCAGGTATTCACCCAGGAGATTCTGGACTCCATGCCCGGCCAAATGGCCATCGGCCATGTGCGCTATTCGACCACAGGCGATGCCCACCGCGAAAACGCGCAGCCGCTGTCCATCACCCATATCAAGGGCAACCTGGCCGTCGCCCACAATGGCAATCTGGTCAACGCTGGCCCGCTGCGCCGCGAAATCGAGAGCACGGGCGGCATTTTCCGCTCGTCCTCGGACACCGAGGTTCTGGTTTATACCATTGTCCGCGAGCGACTGCAATGCGGGTCGATCGAGCAGGCGATTTTGAACACCATGGACGTCATCCAAGGCGCATATTCGCTGTGCATCATGTCCCCGCGCAAGCTGATTGCGGCGCGTGACCCGCGCGGCATGCGGCCGCTGTGCATGGGTAAGACCAAGGACGGTGTCATCATCTTTGCCTCCGAATCGTGCGCCTTAGACGCACTGGGCGCCGAGTTTGTCCGCGACGTGGAACCGGGCGAAGTCATTGTCGTAGAAAATGGCGAAATGCGTTCGCTGCACTGCAAGACCCAGTGCAAGACCGCCGCCTGCGTATTTGAATATATCTATTTTGCCCGTCCGGACTCGGTCATCGACGGCGCGAGCGTGGAACTTGCCCGCCAGGAGGCCGGTAAGTATCTGTCCATCGAGCACCCGGTTGGCGCGGACGTCGTCATCGGCGTGCCCGATTCGGGCATCCCGGCCGCTATCGGCTACGCCAAGTGCTCGGGCATCCCCTACGGCGTGGGCCTGATTAAAAACCGCTACATCGCGCGCACCTTCATCCAGCCCGGCCAGTCCAAGCGCGAACGGTCGGTGCGCTTAAAGCTCAATGCCCTGCGCGAAGCGGTCAACGGCAAGCGGGTCATCATGGTCGATGACTCCATCGTGCGCGGCACGACCAGCGCCCGTCTGGTGCAGCTCGTACGCGACGCAGGCGCCAAGGAAGTGCACATGCGCATCTCGGCCCCGCCCTTCCGTCATCCCTGCTTCTTCGGCACCGACATCCCCGAACGCACCCAGCTGCTCGCCCACGAGCGCACGGTCGAAGAGATGCGGCAAATCATCGGCGTGGACAGCTTGGGCTTCCTGTCGGTCGAAGCCACGCGCCGGATTGCGCTGAACTGCAAGCTTGGTTTCTGCGACGCCTGCTTTACCGGCGAATACCCCATGGAAGTTCCCGACCAAGTGGATAAAAATATGTTTGAAAGAGAGATTGAATTATGAGTGAGAGCCGTTCTGAAAGCTACAAGGCCGCGG
>JAUMSA010000018.1 GCA_031293105.1 Butyricicoccus sp.
ATGCAGATTGGAGCAATACACTAAAACCGTACACTCAAGATGATTGTCACAAATTATTTTCCAGGAAACAGGGAATACTTTCCATCGGAATCCGCCACTCCCGGCCGACCTTTGCGGCTGAGAGTTCTTCGTTTGCGATCATTTTGCGAATTTGTTGCTCGGTGGTTTTGAAGGATTGTGCGGCTTCTTTGACGGTTAGGATTTCATTCATGCCCATGGATCCGACTTCCTTTCCGGCTTGGTATTGTCCCAAGGGGAGCCGTCGCCGCCGTTAGAGGCATTACGCTGCTCACGGTAAATGAAATTATGCAGCTTGCACACCAAGACTTTGCAAAAATCTCAGTTGCCATAAATGTTCGCGTAATTTGGTCTATTTCAGCAAAAAGGAAATTGCCATCCGGAAGGCAAGGAGAAGAAAAAACGTTCAAAACAGCAGCGGCAGTCTTACTGACTGCCGCTTTCTTTTTCGATATGTTCTGATTCTTGGCTTTTAACAACAAATTCATCCCCACCAATCCGGTAGACCATAGGTACTCCTTTGTAGTATTGGAGACAAACACTACAAAATTGCTCTTCCCTTTGATGTTTAACCGGTACATAGTGGCGTATCACCATACCCTCGCCGTTTAGACCTTGTTCCCGATCGGATATATGCACACCTTTGGCTGCTTCCTGTTCAAAGGAAGGAATCCGACCGCATTTGCCAGAATCTGTGGGATAAGCTCTGAAAGTTTGGTGATATGTCACTCTGAAATTATTCTGTCCCCTTCTTTTCATACATATGAGATAACTCTTCCTCTACTTCAAAAAAGCATCGGAGTAATTCCGGATTGAATACACCGCATTCCCCATTCCGGATCATCTCAAGCACACGCTCCCGTGGAAAGGCGCTTTTATAGACCCGTTTGCAGCTCAAAGCATCGTAGACGTCTGCCAAGGAAACCGCTTGTGCCCAAATGGATATCTCCTCCCCCTTCAGTCCGTCCGGATACCCACGGCCATCCCATCGTTCGTGGTGATGGCGGGCAATGTCCACCGCATAATGGTAGGCATGATGGCGGCGCAGCTGTGGAATTTGTGCTAAAAGCGCCGCCCCCTGCACGGTGTGGGTCTTCATCGTCTCAAATTCTTCCGCCGTCAGGCGGCCCGGCTTATTCAAAATCGCGTCCGGTACGGCGATCTTGCCCACATCGTGCAGGATGGAGGCCAAAGCGATTTCCTGAATGTCCTGCTCACTTAGGCCTTTCCCCCATGCCGTCTTGGATAGCAGACACTTGGTCGCATCATGGATGCGGTGGACATGGGCCCCAGACTCCTCGCTGCGAAACTCGATGGCGGCGGCCAACGCCTCCACCATTCCTTGATTGAGTTCGATGATTTCCTCAGCTTGACGCAAAAGCTTCTCTTTTTGACTCTCCACGGTGCGGCCCAGTCGCTGCCGGGTCTGATACAGTTCAATGACCGACTGCACCCGCCGACGCACCACATAAGGGAGGACCGGCTTGCTGATAACATCCATAACGCCCAAGCTATATGACTCCTGGAGCACTTGGCTGCTCGCTTCTGCCGTAATCAGAAAGATGGGGAATGTGTCCAGCAGCCCCTTACGGTTCAGCCGCCGCAGGACTTCCAGTCCGTCTATCCCCGGCATCACCACATCCAGCAGCACCGCGCACAGTCGCTCCGGCGCCTCCAGAATCTTTGCCAGTCCGGTCTCGCCATCCTCGGCCGCCATAACGGTATATCTGTCCGCAAAGATTTGCTCCAAAATTGCCCGGTTGACAGCATAGTCATCCACAACCAGCAAAATATCCCGTTCTTCATTTCTCATGACTCTGCGCCCCCTCTTCACAGTTCCAGCCTGTTCAGAAAGCGGTCTTTGTGCAAAATCCGTCTCCTCGCTTCCTCCTCAGGAAGTGGGATACAAAACCGGAATCCCTGCAAAGCGTCACAGTGCAACTTTTGGAGCATCTCAATCTGCCCTTCATCCTCTACACCCTCCGCTAAGATGGTCAGACCCATGTGATGGCCGATATCCACCAGAGTGCGAAAAATCTGTTTTCCCGTTTCTGTCTGCATGTTATCCACCAGTTTTTTGCTCAGTTTTAAGCCATCCATAGAATATGTCTGCAAATCCTGGAATGAGGAAAAACCCGTGCCGAAATCGTCGAAAATCACTCGTATCCCGCTCGCCCGGATGGACTGGATATTCTGATACATTTGCTCCGTTTCGCGACTGTCAATCTGTCGGCTTTCCGTAATCTCCAGAATGAGCAATTTTCGCGGAAAGCGATACCGATGAACCACTTGCATACACTGTTTCGCAAAGCCCGGGGTACCGAACGTCTTACGGGACATATTGCAGGAGAGAAAGAAATCCAAAATCTGCTGCTCACTGAGTTCCTGCAAAAATGCACAGGCCTTTTCCAGCCCATAGAAATCCAGTTTCTCAATCTGTCCGGTTTCCTCCAGCAGTGGAATATACCGTGCCGGACTCAAAAGCCCAAACTGCGGATGATGCCAACGTGACAAAGCCTCACCCCCCACGACATGGAAGGTTCCCGCGCTCACAAAAAACTGGCAATAGAGCTGAAATTCCTGCCGTTCCAGCGCCTTGGAAAAGTCATCCAGCAGATTCCATCGTTCGCGGCAGCTTTGGCATTGCCCGGCGTCGTACAGCCGGATGCGCTGCCCTTCCCGGCATGCCTCTTGCGCGCACTGCCGGACGTGAAATAGCGCGTGATCAAGATCACAGAACTCCGTCAGCGGGTATACGCCCACTGCTGCGTCCTGCGGGCGCAGAACGCCGTGCAAAGCCGCGCGGATTTCTTCCAACACTCCATTTCCCCACTGCTCTGTCCTTTGGGGGTCGGCCGTGTGCTTGAGCACCAAAAGGTCTGCGCCATGGCGTGCTAAAATATCTCCCGGCTCTGCCGCCTGGCGAAGTGCCTGCACCCCTTGCTGGAACAGTTCCTTGGCCCGCTCATACCCCCACAGCCATCCGATGGAGTCCACCGCCAGATGGATGCACACCAAGCTGTAGTTTCCCCCGCTTTGGTCGCTTGCAATCCGGGAAAAATGCTCCTCCAATGCGGCAAGGGTCCCAAGGCCGCTCTCCGGGTCGATCTGCGCCTGCTGCACCTTCCGTTTTTTCTCTTTTCGAAGACGGAGCAGGGATGCAACCAGCGCAACCAGCAGGGCCAAGGTCACCAGTCCGGCTCCCGCCAGCACACCGACCGGCAGCCTGGCCGGCGGCTCCTGCCCAGCAGCTTCTAAAAGGGCGCCGGTCCACTGGGTCTGGGTCATCTGATCGGCGTATTCCCGCAGATCGGCTTGCAAGCGCTCGGAGGAGACCTGGGTCAACCAAATGGTATAGGCGGTTCCATCCTCGCCGGAAAAGAGGGGCACCGGCTCCCCGGTCGTATGGGCGTACTGCTCCCCGGCCGTGCATCCGGAGAGCAAATCCGCCTGTTGGTTCTCCGCGAGCTCGGTCCGGCGGTCCTTGATTCCCGGCTGGAGATACCGCAGGTCATACCCATATTCCTCGGCAAACTCCGCCAAAAACGTCGGAATCGCCCCCTGATAGCTCTGCGTCTCGGTATCGTAATATTCCACCGGGTAGCCAGCCGGATTGCCAGCCACATAGATGATCTCCCCGTCCATCAGCAAAACCCTTTCCTCTTTACTGGAACAACGTCAGGTTTCCCTTGGGCGCGTCCTCGTACAGCTCCTGCGCCTGCTGTTCCATCGCTTCCGTCTGCTGCTCCAGTCCCTGGAGGGTCGTCTGGATCGCCATGCGCAAATCCGTGACCTTCTGCCGGTACTTGGCCAGCTCCGCCAAATCCCGCTCCAGTGTCTGCTGAACCGTCTCCCGCGCGGTTTCCTCCTGCGCACGGCTCTCCGCTTTGAGCGTTTCCGCACTGGCTCGGGCATCCAAAATCGCTTGGGAGATCTGGTCTTTTTGCTTGCGCAGGCTTTCCAGCTCCTCTTTCAGCATACGGTTCTCCTGCTCCAATTCCTGGATTCGGGCCTTGACCTGCTGCTCCATCCGCTCCAACTGAGCATCTTTCTCTGCCATTTTCTGCGCAAATGCGTCCTCTTGCTGTGAGATAAATCGGAATACCATATCCTTCTGATACCCCCAAAATCCCTTTTTTAATTCCTCCAAGCGCATACTGCGAATACCTCCTCTTAATGATGTCTATTTCATTTGAATTTTCTGGCGCTCAATATGTCCCCAGGTCTTTTTCTTCTTCCGATAGCCAATCAGGGCCGTCATCCGCACCCAGGCCATGATAAACCGCAGACAGGATACCTCGATCGCACACAGTCCCACCGCCTTGACCACATCCGAAGGGTAGATTTTCAGGTCAATGGTGTGGATGCGGGCAAAGAATGCGGTCAGGGATAGCAGGGCGGTATAGACCACGTAAATTCCAAAGAAAAGCAGCATAAACGGAACATTGATCAAATCCACGGCAAAGGCCAGCAGGGTGGTAAGCACGCCCAAAACCTCGATGTATGGCGAAAGCAGTTCATAGAACAGAAAGTAAAAATAGGAGATAAAACTCACCGCCCCATACTTCGGATTGGCCAGGATGTTTTTGTACTTTGTCATGCTCTGGAACAAACCGATGTGCCACCGCCGCCGCTGGCGGCACAGGTCCCCTACCCGCTCCGGCACCTGCGTCCAGCACACCGCGTCGGCCGCATATCGGATGCGGTAGCGCCGCCCATTCTCCCGGCAGTACACGTGAAGCTTGACAGCCAGTTCCATGTCTTCGCCCATGGTCGTATGGTCATAGCCCCCGGCAGCGATGACAACGCTCTTCAAAAACAGGCCGAACGCACCGGAGATGATGATGTTGCCGTTGAACCGGTCGAAAAGAATCCGGGAAGCCAGAAAGGAGCGGTCATACTCGAGCACCTGCATACAGGCGAGCAGCTTGCGGGGCATGCGGTAGCGCCTCACCCGGCCATTTTCCATCTCTGCCCCGTTATTGGGGCGCACCGTGCCTCCCACAGCGACCACGGTGGAGTCCTCCAGAACCGGGCGCACAATTTTCTCCAGGGAGTCGTGCTGGAGCACCGAATCCGCATCCAAACATAGAAAGTAGGGATACCGCGACACATTGATTCCCATGTTCAGTGCATCTGCCTTGCCGCCATTTTTCTTGCGCACCAGGGTAATGGGAACCTTATAGGCCCTGGTTTCATAAATCTCATCCTCCGGCTGGCAGGGAATGCGCCGCTGGATGGGTCGCTCGATCTTCCACATGTGGAAGGCCTCCCGCAGCACCCGGGTGGTGTTGTCCTTGGACCCGTCATCGACTACCACGATCTCGTAGAGTTTATAGTCCAGCGCCAGCAGAGAACGCACCGTGGTCTCGATGGTCACCTCCTCATTGTAGGCAGGCACCAAAACAGAAACGGGCACATAGTAGTCGTTGGACAGCTCGTTCTTGAGCCGGTTGCGCCGCTTGGCGGCATAGAGGTCCGAAGATCCAACCGCGACCGAAAGGAAAAGAAAACTGGAGTAGAAAATCATATACAAGATAAAAAAAGCCTCCACACCCATCAAAACAATCGAAATCGTCTCTCTCATACGCCTGCCAGTTCCCCCTTTCTGGATTCTTGGTCTCCGGCGGACGGTGTGTGTTCCGCCTGTTCCAACTGTTTCGCCTTGAGCCGGTAGGTCAGCATTTCCCAAGCATACCGATCGTCACCGCGCAGCACCCGCAGCATCTCCTCATACGTAAGGCCGCGGGTCTCCAGACTGGCGGATGCGTTATTGCGGATATACCAGTTCGAGCTATTCATTGCCCGCAGCAGCGCGTCCACGACATCCTGCCCTTCATACCGGGCCAGCGCCGTGGCACTGATGGCTGCATACTCCCAGTGGGTCGGGTCGGGGTCCTGCAAAAACTCCAAAAGCCGCGCCCGAGCGGGCGGATACAGATATTTGCCAAAATACCGAATGGCCGCCAGACGCAGTTCTTTATCCCGGTGGGTATCCTCCATAATCTCCATCATACGGCCGCAAAAATCGCCGCTTTGAAACCGGATGTAATCCAGCACGGCCCGCTGAATCGGAAGGGAAAACCGATGCAGCCGTGCCCAGAGCAGCTCGATCAGCGCGTCTGTGTCCCCCGCATAGGTGAGGAGTGCCTCGGTAATTACCTTCTCATGGAACTGGCTTCCTCGCCTGTCGCTCAACTCTACAAGCGCATCGATCAGGATCGCCGGGCTTCCGAAACTGCACAGCGCCTTGAGCGCATTGATTTTACAATACAGGCTGTCTTTTCGCAGGTAGGACAGAATCACCTGTTGGAAGGGGTCGGTCTCCATGCGACGGTGAAGCCTGTGTTTGGCCAAAAAATAACAGTAATAGGCCGCCTGGGTGTTTTCCCGCTTCAGATAGACCGTGGCCAGATACAAAAAAACCGGCTGCAGCTGCCTGACATAGGTGTCACACGCCACATCCCGCCCCTTCAATTCCTCCATCAGTTCGTCGAAGGACAAAAGGCCGTTGACTCGCGAAAGACGGCGGCGCATCCAAGTCAAATGCTTGACCGAAACGGTCCGGGACATTCCATTCTGCTCCTCCCGCAGCCGCGCCAACTGAAGTTCCACCTGGCGGCGAAGTTGATCTGACCGCTCGGTCAGCCGCCGGTCATCCGACCGCAGATGCAAGCCGTAGAACAGATTGAACACCAGCATACTGATGCACACCAAGCCATAGCCATATAACAGCACTTGCGCCCCCACGGCATACACCTCCCTTCCAAGTGGTTGCCCGGATTAGCGGTCCTGCCCTGCCCAGTAGTCTTGTAAGATGTCGTAGGACTGCTTCAGCCGCTCGTGATAGTTCGCTTTGTCCCATCCCTCCAGGGGGAAAGCGGCCATGGGGATTCGAGAATCATTTTCCTCGCCCCAGCGCAGACCCACCCACATTTCGTCGATGGACAGATACTCCACGCCATAGTTTTCATAGTAGTCATCGTGAATCATCCGCTCCGCAGGGTCGGCAAAGTTCAGCAGCTGCCAGGGGATACGGAGCTCCACACCGTTTTCCGTAAACATATAGTCGGCCAACGAGTCAAAGTCCTCCGCTTCCGGATTGGCATTGCCGCAGCGAAGCTTACCGGTCTCATAGGTGGGGTTTGGTACCCACCAATCGCGTGTGGAGGCCACAGGTACGGGGTCCTTTCGCTGCACCAGCAGAGAAATGGGACGAAAGCGCGGGGAATCCGGCTCCCGTGGTTCCTCATAGGGATCGGCATAATCGGTTTCAAACGCATGCATGGCCCAAAGCGTCTCATACCGCTCCTGCACGACCACCCGGCTGTTGTCCGTTCCATCGATACAGATTACAAAATCGCAGGGACGCTCCAAGGTCAGATCATAGTTTTCACAGTAGGTGCTCCCGGATTTCGGTGTCGTATCGATGGGGATATAAAGCGGACCGGTCTGAGACCCCTCGGCGTAAAAATAAAGGTACTCCTCATCGTACTGCATGGAAAGACGGCCTTCGGCCCCGGACCAGACCACATCCGCTTGCTCCCACTCGGAAGGGTCGCCGTCCACATAGCAGACGCGGTCTTCTTCTCCCAGATAAAAGCTCAAAAGGCCATACCCCTGTCCATCCGCCTGCACGTCGTGCCAAACCGGCATCAACGAATCCAACGTGGCATAGGAGGTATTCCAGCTTTTCCGCTCCCACACATCCTGCCATGTGGATAGGAAGACGCCGGCCCAGCCGGTTCTGGCTGCATCCTGGCAGACCCGTACCATCCGTTCTCCTTGCTCCCGCTCGGTCAAAGGCGGCTCGCCTTCATAGACCGGCGCGCGCGCCGAAGAAAAGCCGAATCCTGCGGCCACCACCGGCATGGTGTGATAACAGCTCAACAGATCCAAGTACCCATGGTAATAATCCTGCGTGTCCAGTTCGGATAAGATGTCTTGCAATTCCATTCGCTGGTTCTCGGTCAGGTAATCCAGGAAATCCTCATTGAAGTACGTCAGACGGTATGCGGCAAAATAACCGGCGTAAAGCTCCTCTTCCGGCAGGATATTTTCCGCGTCGATCTGGTTGTACTTGAAAAAGCGCGTGGCATAGAGCGAACTAAATTCAAACGGGTCGTTGCCGGGGTCGTTGATGAAGGCAATTAAGCGCTGGGTCTTGTACTTCTTCGTCTCATATTGGACGATTCGGTCCATGATTTCGGCCATCAGCACCTCAAAGCGGTTGGCTTCCGGCGCAGTCGTGAAGTAGGTCCCCTGATAGGACAGCGGGTATGTGGTGCTGTTGTTGGTATATGCAATATTGCCGCTGTCCCACTCGTGCCCCACCAGATAACCCAGAACCCAAGGGGAGATATCCCGATGGTAACGCCCAGTGCCGCTGATGTTCCCCAGAGAAATGATCTTGCGGCCGTGAATTACATCGACCGCCCGCTGTCCGTTTTGAATCAACAGTTCGCGGAATTCCTGGTCGTAGGCATCC
The DNA here is from genome assembly GCA_031293105.1 of Butyricicoccus sp. GTDB lineage: Bacteria > Bacillota > Clostridia > Oscillospirales > Butyricicoccaceae > Butyricicoccus_B. The sequence continues at coordinate 8,507 of JAUMSA010000018.1, forward strand.
TCGGCGCCGTAATTGGCCGCATCCGCGACCTGCAAGCCCTGAAGCAGATAAAGTGTATCACCGCTCTCCGTATTGAATTGATAGAGCGCGTTGTAAAACCCGCTGTCCATGATCGTATAGACCCGGATGGTGTTAGCGCCCAACGCCGCGATCTGTTCAAACCAGCGCAGATAGTCCTCCTGCTGGACGGCATAGTCGGTAGCCGGTTCCCCGGGCAAACTGGCGGTGATATCCACGCCACGAATCTCCATCGTCTCCCATCCGTCATCTGTCCAACGCTGGATGGTTTTATTTTGAGTCCGAAAAGCCGCTGTTATGGATACATCCGGGGTAAAATCCAGATAAAATCCCCCATAATAGACCGCATACAGCAGGCATCCTCCCAGCACAACCAAGGCGGATACAATCAGAATAAATTTCTTCAAGCCCGCTTCCTCCTACTGCATCCACTGTGTGGCGTTCTTGGACCGGTGACAGTACTGATATAAGTCCTCCATATGCGCATCCAACCACTCGGCGCGGGAGAACATATAGCCCTTCATGCGGCCAATGGCGTCCCCGTAGCTGCTTGGGTTGGCGTCCGCCAGCGTCTCATCGGCATCCGGTTCCCGGCGCTGATAGGGCACCAACTGGTTGGGGTCATAGCTCCATCCCCAAACTTGGTCGTTGCGCTCGATCGCCGGGCCCAAAAAATCGACCACATCATCGATATAGGCATCCAAATAGTCATCCGAGAGGATGCCCTGCCGCAGCTGCCGATAGCGGTTTACCACCCGTTTGACAAA
>JAUMSA010000244.1 GCA_031293105.1 Butyricicoccus sp.
TCGAGATAAGTATTCCCATCCTTCGGGAGTAAGGCCCCACGTAGACTATGTGGTTGATAGGTCAGGAGTGGAAGCGTGGTAACACGTGCAGCGGACTGATACTAATAGGCCGAGGGCTTGACCTAAAATGAATTAGGAAAAAGCATCTCGATAAAATAGCGATTGTGAGTAGATATTGTTCAGTTTTGAAGGTGCAAACCTTTAAACATGCACCATTAGCTCAGTTGGTAGAGCAACTGACTCTTAATCAGTGGGTCCTGGGTTCGAGTCCCCGATGGTGCACCACTTTCTTTTTTCTTTGATGAAAAAAGAAAGCAAAAAAGAAAATACCTGTATGATACAGGGAAGATCTTTGTAGCTGCGTAAAGACCAGATGTGGCCCGTTGGTCAAGCGGTCAAGACGGCGGCCTCTCACGCCGCAAACGGGGGTTCGATTCCCCCACGGGTCACCAAAAAAGTCTTGACAAAACGATGACGATATGTTATAGTTTAAAAGCTGCAAAGTCGTGTGCAAGAAAAGCGCGAAGCGCAAGTAAAGTTTTCTTTGCTTACTTTCTTGTACACAAGAAAGTAAGTAGGTGTTAATGGTGGCGAGGGTACACCTGTTCCCATCCCGAACACAGTAGTTAAGCTCGCTTACGGTGACAATACTTGGCTGGCGACGGCCCGGGAAGATAACTCAGCGCCTACACTAAAGCATGCTCATGAAAATGAGCATGCCTGCATATTCCTCAATAGCTCAGTCGGTAGAGCATGCGGCTGTTAACCGCAGGGTCGTTGGTTCGAGTCCAACTTGAGGAGCCAATAAGACAGAGTTTGCCGCTGCTGACAATAAAGTGGCGGCAAATTTTCTATCTGCTTTCAAGGACAAGGGCCTTTAGCTCAGTTGGTTAGAGCAGACGGCTCATAACCGTCCGGTCCTGGGTTCGAGTCCCTGAAGGCCCACCACCTTCTTTCTTTTGAAAAAGAAAGAAGGCAAAGAAAACTTCAGTGTTTTCTTGCTATACACAATATAGGGGTATAGCTCAGCTGGTAGAGCAGCGGTCTCCAAAACCGCGTGCCGTGGGTTCGATCCCTACTGCCCCTGCCAAAATGGCCCGGTAGCTCAGTCGGTTAGAGCGCTGGCCTGTCACGCCAGAGGTCGAGGGTTCAAGTCCCTTCCGGGTCGCCATTTGCTGTTGTAGCTCAGCAGGCAGAGCACTTCCTTGGTAAGGAAGAGGTCGACAGTTCGAATCTGTTCAACAGCTCCACCTTGATAAAAGGTCAATCCAACTTCGGATTGACCTTTTTTATTTTTTCTGGGGAGGGATCACCCATGTATAAAATCCTGGTCGTAGAGGACGATGCCGTCATCGCAGGCGCAGTGACCAAAGAACTCATCCGTTGGGGATTGGAAGCCAAGGCTGCCGAAGATTTTTCCGATATCCGCGGCGAATTTGTCCGCTATGCGCCGCATCTGGTGATTTTGGATATTTCTCTGCCGTTTTTCAACGGGTATTACTGGTGTCAGGAGATTCGAAAAATTTCCGAAGCCCCTATTCTGTTTTTGTCCTCGGCAGCCGATAATATGAACATCGTCATGGCCATGGATATGGGTGCCGACGATTTTATCCCCAAGCCGTTTGATTTATCGGTGCTGACGGCCAAGGTGCGCGCCCTGTTGCGCCGCACCTATCACTTTGCCGGCTCGCAGAGCCTGATCGAGCATCGGGGCGCGGTGCTTGATTTGAACGAAGGGACGCTGACCGTGGGAGAGCAGAAGGCCGAACTGACGCGCAATGAATTCCGGATTTTGAAGCTGCTCATGGAGCAGCGCGGACAGACTGTGTCGCGCGACGCTATCATGACCCATCTGTGGCAGAGCGACAGCTTCATTGACGACAATACGCTGACCGTGAATATCAACCGCCTGCGCAAAAAGCTGGAACAGCTTGGGCTGGAGGACTTCATCGGCACCAAAAAGGGCATCGGGTATTTTGTGAGGTAACGCTATGCGGGATTGGAAAGTCTATGGGATGCTGCCCGTGCTGGTAGTTTGCTTTGCGGGGATTTTTGCGTTGGTTTTGTCGCTCGAGGGTGCGCCGGTGGACGCGGTTGGCTATGCGCTGCTGCTGTGCGTGGCGCTGGGGGCGCTCGTCTATGGCCTGTTCTTGCTGCGCGCCTGGCAGCAGCGGCAGAAGCTACGAGACGCGCTGCAAAAGCTGCCCTACACGCTCGAGACCGACGCCCTGCCGCCTTGTCTGACGCCGGGAGAAACCGTGTATCGGCAAGCGCTGCTCGACTTGCAGCGGGCCTATACGCTGCTGGAAAGCCAGACCGGCCGCAAACGTGCCGATCTGCTCGACTATTATACCCTGTGGGTGCATCAGATCAAAACGCCGATTGCGGCCATGCGGCTGCTTTTGCAGGGCGAACCTCATCCGGCCGGGCGGGAACTGACCGCTGAACTGTTCCGCATCGAGCAGTATGCCGACATGGCGCTGCAATACCTGCGGCTGGACAGCGAATCGTCCGATTTTGTGTTCCGGTCGTGTGCGCTCGACGAGATCGTCCGGCAGGCGGTGCGCAAATATGCGCCCCTATTCATCCGCAGCCAGGTCGGGCTGGTGTACGACGGCCTGGACGAAACCGTGCTCACCGACAGCAAGTGGCTGGGGTTCGTCATTGAGCAGCTTTTATCCAATGCGCTCAAATATACGCCCCACGGGACGGTCACCATTTCCCAGGACGGGCCCAAAACCCTGGTCATCGCGGACACGGGTATCGGCATTGCGCCCGAGGATTTGCCGCGCATCTGCGAAAAAGGCTTTACCGGCTACAATGGCCGCACCGGGCAGAAATCAACCGGGATTGGGCTGTATCTGTGCAGTCGGGTGCTCAAAAAGCTGGGGCATGGGTTTTCGATTGCGTCCGAACCGGGCAAGGGCACGCGTGTGACCATCGATTTGTCCATGGTGACACCGCCGCGCGAGTAACCTTACATAAATGTAAGAAACGGGCCGCGGAATGTAAGGCAAAGCCATGGCAGGACGGGGCGGGGACGCTGTATAATAGGCACAGAAACGGAAAGGAGTGCTTATCACAATGGCGATTCTCGAGGTGCAGGACGTGGGAAAAATCTACACCACTCGCTTTGGCGGAGCGAAGGTGACAGCATTGACCCAGGTGACCTTCTCGGTTGAGGCGGGCGAGTATGTGGCGATCATGGGGGAATCGGGCAGCGGCAAAACCACGCTGCTCAACATCCTGGCCGCGCTCGACCGCCCCACGGGCGGCGAGGTGCGCTTAAATGGCCGCAGCTTATCGGCCATCCCGGAACGGGAAATCGCGGCCTTCCGCCGCGAAAACCTGGGCTTTGTTTTTCAGGACTTTAATTTGCTGGATACATTTTCTCTGCGGGACAACATCTTTCTGCCGCTTGTTTTGGCGGGCAAGCGGTATGATGAGATGGAAGCGCGGCTCAAACCCTTGGCGCACAAGCTGGGGCTGACCGAACTGCTGGCCAAGTTCCCCTATGAGGTATCGGGCGGACAGAAACAGCGCGCCGCGGTGGCGCGCGCGCTCATCACCGACCCGCAGATCATTCTGGCGGACGAACCGACCGGCGCGCTCGATTCGCGGTCGGCCGACCATCTGCTGCGACTGTTCGGGGACATCAACCGCGAAGGGCAGACCATCCTCATGGTAACCCATTCGGTCGTCGCGGCCAGCCATGCCAGCCGGGTGCTGTTCATCAAGGACGGCGAGGTCTTTCATCAGCTTTACCGCGGCGGCATGAGCGAGGAAGAGATGTTCGTCAAGATTTCGGACACCCTCACGGTCTTGCAGACAGGCGGTGAACGGCATGAATAAACGGCTGTATGCCCGTCTGGCGGCACAGAACATGCGCAAGAACGCCCAGTTCTATGTGCCCTATCTGCTGACCATCCTATGCACCGTGGCGGCGTTTTACATCACCTGTACGTTGGCCCGGGCGGACGATTTGCCCGGCAACCTGCGGTATGCCTACCTGTCGGCGTTCATGTCCATCGGGTATTGGGTGATCGGATTTTTTGCGGTCATCTTCCTGTTTTATACCAACAGCTTTCTGATGAAGCGGCGTAAGAAAGAACTGGGGCTTTATAATGTCCTAGGGCTTGGCAAGCGGCACATCGCCTGCATGCTGGGCATGGAAACGCTGTATGTGGCAGTCATGGGCATTGTGGGCGGTATCGTCTTGGGTATGCTGCTGCAAAAGCTGCTGACGCTGATTCTCTTTCGGCTGATGCACTTTAGCAATGGTTTTTCCTTCTATGTGTCCGGCAAGGCCATCGGCACAACCGTGCTGTTGTTCTGCGTGATTTTATTTGTGGGGCTGCTGGATAACCTGCGGCGCATCCATGTGCAGAATCCACTGGAAACCATGCGGGAGGGCAGCGCGGGCGAGCGCGAGCCCAAGACCCGCTGGCTGCTGACCCTCATCGGCGTGGCGGCGCTTGTGGGCGGCTATGCCATTGCCCTGTACGTGCGCGACGCACTGGAAGCCTTTGCGTGGTATTTTGTGGCCGTGTTCTTGGTCATCATCGGCACTTACTGCCTGTTTACGGCGGTCAGCATCACGGTGCTCAAGGCGCTGCGCGCGAACAAAAAGTTTTACTACCGGCCACGCGCCTTTATCACCATCTCGGGTATGCTCTACCGCATGAAGCGCAACGCGGTCGGCCTGGCGAATATCTGCATCCTGTCCACCATGGTGCTGGTCATGGTGTCGGGCACGGTGTCGCTGTTCTTGGGCACCCATGACCTGATCGAACAGCGGTATCCGGGGGATATCAATATCGAAGTGCGGTATGCGCCGAATGCGGAGGACCCCTTCCAGCCGGACGCGATGCTGGACACCATTGAGCAGGGCATCCGCACCCAGGGGCTGGAGCCGGAAAACGTGCGCACGCTGTCCTATACCAAGCTCCAGATGTTCCGGCGGGAGGATGGCAGCCTGGAGGTCACAGCCAACCAGGGTAATGACACGCTGCTGGTTCTCACGGCGCAGGAATACAGCCGCTTTACCGGCAAATCGATTCCGCAGCTTGCGGCAAACGAGGTCATCGTGAGCGCCGAGCGCCCGGCAGGGGACAGCCTGACCCTGCATTTTATGGGTGGCACGCGCGATGAAACGGTTACCTACCGGGTGCGGCGGGCCGAGGTTTCGCAAGTGAGCTTGCCGGAGGCATCGGTCGGAGAAACCGTACAGCTGATTGTGGCCGATGAAAGTGTGCGGCAGGCCATGGCCGAAGGCCTGGTTGCCCCTGAGGAATTTGTCAGTTTCCTGCGCTGGGAAGCCTATGTGGATACCAATGGCACCGAGGAGCAGCAAACCGCCTGCGTCCAGGACATTTCCGATTGGAATGCGTTTGCGGGCGATGTACAGACGGGCAGTTGGGGCTTCTACCGGGTGGAAGGCAAGGCGGCCCAAGGGTCGGACGCCTATGCGCTCAACGGCGGCTTCTTCTTCCTGGGGCTGTTTTTGGGGCTGGTGTTCCTGCTGGCGGCCGCGCTCATCCTGTATTACAAGCAGGTATCCGAGGGCTATGAGGACTGCGAACGGTATCGCATCATGCAGAACGTGGGCCTGGAAAAGAAGATGGTGCGCCGGTCGGTCAATGCGCAGATTTTGGTGGTTTTCTTCCTGCCGCTGCTGGTGGCAGCCGTCCATGTGGCGTTTGATTTCCGGCTGATGACCTATCTGCTCACCCTGTTTGGACTCAAAAACACCGGGCTGACGCTCGCCTGCACCGGGGCCAGCTTCCTGGGCTTTGCGCTGGTGTATGGCGTGGTCTACTGGCTGACTGCACGGGTCTATTACCGCATTGTGCAATAAAAAAACTCCCCCGGGCTGGGGGAGTTTTTCTTATGCCGGATTCGCACATACGCCGATAAAGAGCGGGGTGCCGTTTGTCGCCTTGATAATATACAGGAACGGACGGTCGAGCCGCATGTCGGCCTGGTCCTCAGGGGCGGCCGAACCGGCATAACTCAGTTCGGTATAGGCAGTGGCCTCGACGCCCTGCTCATTGACGCCAATGTAGGTCTGCTGCGAAGCGCCGGACAAAAAGGCAGGTTTCAGGGCCGTCATATCCGACAGGTCGGCGCGTGCGGCGTCAAACAGGTCGGTCACGCCGCAGGCTTGCAGCATGGGTTTGAGGTCGAGTTTGCTGGCATAGGAGAACTTGGGCACTGTCCAGGTGATGCGGCCATATTTTTGCTGCTCTTCGGTGCCGCCGGAGAGGATGGCCGACAGGCGTTCTGGGGTGAGCAGATCAGCGGGCGTGACGCCTTCATCGGGCAGGACAAAGATAACGCTGCCTTGGTTTTTCAGACTTAATCCAGCGGCCAGGTAGCCGTCCCCGCGGACAAAGCTAGACAGGGTCCCACGATGCATATAGGTGGCGTCCGGGGTGGTGCCGTCCGGGCAGTGGAAGGGCTCGACCGTGTTTTCGTCGGCGTCAAACAGCGCGGTCCACTGATCGGTCAGGTAGATGGTATTCATCAGATACAGGATGGTATCCGGGGACGGTTCGATGGTGGGCTGAATCTTGCCGCCTGTGTGGTCGGCGACCCATTGCTCCATCGCCGTGACGGTCGAGGGCGCGTCCAGGTCGGCGGTGTACAGGGAGGCATAGAAGTCCTTGGACGCGGTTTGCAGGAAGGCAGGCGAAAACTCCGCGCCGTTTTCCATCCAGAGGGCGTTTGCGATCTGCATTTTGCCGACTTCATTGTCGGTGTACAGCACCCGGTAGAGGTTGGCGCAGTTCTGGGTAAGCGTGTCCACATCGGACGCACCCAGCAAGTTCAGAAGCTGGGTTTCTGTGTTGCCTGCCGCCCCGGCGGCGCTTAAAGAGAGCGCAAAATACAGGCTGGCCGGGGAATAGCAGGTATTTTCCTGCCCGTTTAGCAAACCGGCTGTGGTTTGGGCGGAAAAGTCACGGATGGATGCCAAAAAGGTTTCATCCACCGGATTTTGGTCCCAGATAGCGCGCTGGGCATAAAAATCATCAAAGGCGGGTGCGCTCAGCGCCGCGGGGGCAGCGGCCTGGGTGACCGAGGAGGGTGGAGTGGTTGGCGCCGAAAACAGCGGCAGGGCGGCAGACAACAGCAGGGATAACGCTTCGCGAATCATATAAAACACTCCTTTCCGAAATATACCCCTTTTATAAAGATAGACGGATGCCCATTCCCATTGGTTCCTGAAAAAGAAAAAATCTCCTGCCGGAGCAGGAGATTTTTTTTACACACTAGCGGGCGGGATATCGCCGACGCCGCTTAAAATATGGCGCGGACGGTACGCATAGTTTTCCACATCCGAGCGCGAGGTGCAGCCCGAAAGCACCAGAACCGTGTCCAGGCCGCTTTCGGTGCCGGCAACGATGTCGGTATCCATGCGGTCGCCGATCATGGCGGCTTCTTCCGAGTGCACACCCAGCATCCGCAGGCCGGTGCGCATCATGAGCGGATTGGGCTTGCCGACATAGTAAGCCTGCTTGCCGGTGGCAAGCTCGATGGGCGCGACCAGTGCTCGGCAAGCCGGGATGATGCCGTGTTCAGAAGGGCCGGTCAGGTCGGAGTTGGTGGCGATCAGCCGCGCGCCGCGCTGGACATAACCGACCGCCTTGATGATGGTTTCGTAGTTGTAACCGGTCGTTTCGCCCGCGATGACATAGTCGGGGTCTACGTCGTTCATGGTGATGCCCACGTCATACAGGGCATTGACCAGGCCGGGCGCACCGATGACATAGGCCGAGCATCCGGGCGACTGGCTGGCCACAAAGGCCGCCGTAGCCAGTGCCGAGGTGTAGAAATGGCTTTCGTCCACATCCAAACCCATGCGACCGAGCTTTTGCTGCAATTCGCGCGGCGAGCGCTCGGACGAGTTGGTCAGGAACAGAAAGCTTTTGTTTTCCCGGTGCAGCCAATCGACAAATTCGGTCACGCCCGGGAGTAGACGGTTGCCGTGATAGATGACACCGTCCATATCGCAAATGAAGCCTTTTTTGCTTCGAAGTTCTTCCATATGGTTCATATTCATTGACTCCTTATGCGGGATTGCAGAATTGGCATTACTTTTATTATGAACCGTTTTTCTGGCAGAATCAACGAAAATTTTGTAAAGTTACGCTTTTTGTGCGGCTTCTTCTTCCAACGGATGGATTTCCTTGCGGTGTGCATAGCGCAGGAATACAACACACAGGCACAGGGCAACCACTTCGGCGATTGGGAACGCCCACCAGACGACATGCAAGCCACCGATACGGCTGAGGACAAAGGCAACCGGCAGCAGCACGAACAACTGACGGACAACCGAAATCCACAGACTGAGCATACCGTGGCCCAGAGCCTGGAAGAACGACGAACAGATGACGCTCACACCAGCAAGCAGGAAGCTGATGCTGATGATGCGCAGCGCCGGGATACCGATTTCCAGCATATTGTCCGAAGCGTTAAAGAAGCTGAGCATCAGGCCGGGCGCAATCTGCATGACTGCAAAACCGATGACCATGATCAGGGTCGCATAGGCAACCGCGAGCTGGAAGGTTTTTTTCATACGGGCGGGCTTGCGTGCGCCGAAGTTATACGCGATGATCGGCACCATGCCGTTGTTCAGACCAAAGACCGGCATGAATACGAAGCTTTGCAGCTTGAAATAAACGCCAAAGACAGCGGTAGCCGTGGACGTGAACGAAATGAGGATTTTGTTCATGCCAAAGGTCATGATCGAACTGATGGATGCCATGATGATGCTGGGCACGCCAACCGCATAGATCCGGGCAATGGTGGCGCCGTGCGGACGGAAGCCCTTGAAGGAAAGCTGAATTTCCACGTTCTTGGCATGGTTGATAAAAATAGAAATAATAAATGCGATGATCTGACCCAATACGGTAGCGGCTGCCGCGCCGGCAACGCCCATTTCCGGGAAGGGGCCGATGCCGAAGATAAACAGCGGGTCAAAAATAATATTGATGATTGCACCCAAACCTTGGGTAATCATGGTATAGATGGTCTTGCCGGTCGATTGCAGCAGACGTTCAAAGCAGATCTGGCCGAACAGACCGAACGATAGCAGGGTACAGATGAGCAGATACTGGGTACCGCCCTCGACAATACCTTCGATATCGGTTTGCAGTTCAAAGAATGTACGCGAGAAGAATAGGCCGATGATGGCAAACACCACAAAGCTGACAAACGCCAGAAATACGCCGTTGCGCGCCGCGCGCTGGACCCGTTCGGTGTCGTGTTCGCCCAGGCTCTTGGACAACAGGGCACTGATACCGACGCCGGTACCGGTTGCCACCGAAATCATGAGGTTCTGCATAGGGAAGGCGAGCGACACAGCATTGAGCGCATCCTCACTGAGCTGGGCAACAAAAATACTATCGACAACGTTGTATAACGCTTGCACCAGCATAGAGATCATAATCGGTACCGACATGGATAAAAGCAGTCGGTTGACCGGCATGACGCCCATCTTGTTTTCTTGGATTTGTTCGGTTTGCATGCCACCACTCCTTTGGACTTCTAAAAGTTTCATAGGAAACAAAATAATGTGAAAAAATACGCAACAATAGAATTTGTGCATTACATATTGTAGCGAAAAAAGGGCGTATTGTCAATGAAAAACCTAAAAAAATCTTGACACAATCAAAATCGTTGTTTACTATAATTGTTGCAAGGGAAACGGAAAGGAGAACCGCCAATGCAAGAAATCGACGAGCAGGAACTGCTCAAATGCATTTCCATCTTGCAGCGCAAAACACAGATTTTTTTAAACAGTCTTTTGGATGATTTGGGAATCACGGGTGGCCAGGCGCCGTTCCTGGTCGCGGTGTGCCAACGCGGAGGCATGGCACAAAATCACTTATGCGAAGTAATGGATATGAGTCGCGGCACGGTGGCCAAAATGCTGGCCAAGTTGGAAGAGGAAGGCTACGTCAAACGATGCTGCAACCCCGACGATGCGCGGGCGGTGGACGTGTATCCCACCGAGCGGGCGCAGGCGCTGTATTCCCAGCTGTGCCGGCACGGGGAAGAATGTGTGCGTACGATGACCGATGGCATGAGCGATGTGGAACGCATGGCGTTTTATGAACTCATGCGCAAGGCCTGCCGCAATATGACCAATTCTCGATAAAGCGATTTTTTTGCCGCGGCAGGCGGCATTGGATGGACAAACCCAGGGAATGATGGTATAGTGAAAGCACAAATC
>JAUMSA010000093.1 GCA_031293105.1 Butyricicoccus sp.
CGCAGACAGACTTGTACCCGTTCGGACTGGGCGGTCGGCAAATTTTTTCCAACATAGTCCGGCCGGATGGGCAATTCCCGGTGACCACGGTCAATCATCACCGCCAGTTGGATGCGGCCGGCGCGTCCCATTTGGGAGATGGCGTCCATGGCGGCACGCACCGTGCGTCCGGTGTACAGCACATCATCGACTAAAATGACCGTGCTGTTTTCCAGACCTGGCAGGTCGGGGAAGGAGATGGGCGCGCGGCTGTCCCGCGGCACATCGTCGCGCAAAGAGGAGATATCCAGCGCAATGACCGGCGGGCGGAACCCTTCCACATCGCCGATCTTGTCCGCGATGCGGTCAGCCAGCGGCAGGCCGCGGGTGCGTACCCCGGCCAGCAGGACGTTTTTGGCGCCGTGGTTGCGTTCGATGATTTGGTAGGCGATACGGGTCAGCGCTCGGCGCATCGCGCCTTCATCCATGATTTCGGCTTTTTTTCGTTGCAATCGCCCCGCTCCTTTCCAAAAAAATTACAAAAAAAGCTTCCCGGGTCAGGTCGGGAAGCATACAGTACACCCATACGGATAGTATGATAGGTGTGATAAAATTTCATTCGCTTTCGACCTTGCAGACTCACGGGTCATGCTTAAAGGAAGAGGACATGTTTTCACATGCTTGCTTTAAAATATTATACCGTAAAGCGTCCCGGCGTGCCACCGACGAAACCGACAAAATATGCCCCATTCAGCGCCCAAAATTTCACGGATTGTATGACTGAAAAATTTTCAGCTTCATACAAAATTTATTAGCGGCCCGGATGAAAGTTTTTTGTGCGCCCGGACACAATAAGACCGTCACAAGGAACCATCGAGAAAAGGGAAAGGAGGCTGACGAAGATGAGAGTCAGTCCAGTTGTAACGGGTATTGCGGCCGGTATGGCGGCGGGGGCAATCGTTTCTGCAATGGCAGCCGGAGCAATGTCCAATCCGGGTACGCGCCGGGCGGTCAAAAACTCGGCCCGGGATATGACCCATGCGGCGAAAAAAGCCGCCCATGACATCAGTAGCAGCATGATGGGCTAACCAGGGAAAAGCGCGGTTTGAGGAAAAGTCAAACCGCGCTTTCTCTGTTAAATGGCAAAATCGGCGCCTGCAAGCTTGAGGATGGTTTCGCTTCCGGTATCTTCCGCAACCGATTTGGGCACTTGGAGAACGCCGCGAATTTCAATCGGCCGGGACAGGGGTTCCAGCGTCCCGCTGAAATAGCCGAGTTCCAGCCCGAGCGCCCGCACCAGGCTGATGCTGTCAAAATCGGCATTGAAGTTGGACCAGGAAAAATCATCCTCTACATCCCGGTAGAAAGACATGTAGGTCGTGTTAAACGTATATTCGCCATAGGAAAGGACAGGGGCAAAATCCAAATCAACGACCGTGCGGGTTTCGGTGCCGGTAAACTGGACTTCCACATCATAATAGAGATAGGTGTCGTCCGAATCTTCCTTCATGGAAAATCCATGCACACCATCCACCACATTGCCGTTTTCATCGACAAATGGCTGGTCAGAGGCGGTGAAGAACTCCTCGGCCCTGGTGAAAACAGCTTGGCTGGCTGTGTCGCCATAGCACACCAGAATATCATCGGTAAATGCTGCGTCTTTTAAGGTAACTTCATAATAATCGGTTTCAACGGTGTCACCGATACGATGAACCGGGTCGGCCACGGGCTGGCTTTCACTGCCAGAAGCATTGACGGAACCGGCTGCGGACTCGCTGTCCCCACCGCAGGCCGCCAGGGATACCATGAAGGCAGCCGCCAACAAAAATACGCTCCATTTTTTCATGTTCTTATGTCCCCCTTTTCCTGTATTTTATAAGTTGCCTGCTCTTAACAAAAGAGTACCATATCCGGTTTTCCCTGTCAATCAATGGCTTCGGGGGAGTTTTTTGGGGGGCTTAGGAGCCGCCGTGATACCCGGCGGCCGGGTCGAGTGCGCAGTTTGCAAAGATCTGCGCCACCACGGCTTCATAGTCGCGCAGATGCGCGGTCTTGCGCAGCGGCTTGAGATAGGCGTCGCACCCGGCAAACAAGGCGTGCATATAAAACCAAAGCTCCTTCATCTTGTGCAGCACCGGCCGCTCACCCGACAGCACCTGCTGATACCGGCCAAGCAGGTCGTCGTGGAAGGCGCGCAGGGTGGCTTTGTCCATGCGCACGCCGCCGCGCAGTTCGCCCAGCAGACCGGGATTGGCCAGCAGGCCGCGGCCCAGCATCACGCTCTGCACCTGCGGAAAGCGGGCGCGAAAAGCATCCACATCGGCCGGGGTGAACAGGTCGCCATTGAAGCAGACCGGATGCCGGCTGTTCGCCAGCGCTTCGGCAAAGGCATCCAAATTGGCATGGTTGCGGTAGAAATCGGTCTGCACCCGCGGATGGATAATCAGCCGCTTGAGCGGGTAGCGGTTAAAAATTTCAAGCAGCGCCGGAAATTCATCGGGGGAGTACCGTCCCAGACGGGTCTTGACCGACACCGCACACGGCGCCTTTGCACAGACTTCGTCCAAAAAGCGGTCGAGCGCTTCCAGTTCGGTCAAAAAGCCCGACCCCTTCTTTTTGGCGACCACGGTGCCCGAGGGGCAGCCCAGGTTGAGATTGACTTCGGCATAGCCCATGGCGGCCAGTTCCCCGGCAGCCCACAGGAAATGCTCGGCTTGGTTGGTCAGCAGCTGGGGAACCACATGCAGTCCCTCATTGTGTTCGGGCAGGACATCGTTTTTCTCGCGGGAGGTAAAGCGCCGGTTTTGGTTAGGCGAGAGAAAGGGGGTAAAATATTCGTCGGCCGGGGGAAAATAGGCCGCATGGGTATTGCGGTAGATGTAGCCGGTCAGGCCCTCCAGGGGCGCGAAAAGATAGGTCATGCAAAACCTCCAAAACACAGGACAACGCCCCGGGGAAGAAAGCTTCTCCGGGGCGGGATATTACGGAACCAGACGGGTCATGTCGCGCGGGAACATGGACGCATCACGTACATTTTGTAGGCCGAGCAGCTGCATGGTCAAACGCTCCAGGCCGATGCCAATGCCGCCATGCGGGGGCATGCCGTACTTGTGCAGCATGGTGAAGGATTCAAACAGTGTTTCATCCATACCACGGTCGCGCAGCTTCTGAATCTGCTCGTCGTAATCGTGGATACGCTGGCCGCCGGTCGTGATTTCCAGACCGCGGAACAGCAGGTCGAACGACAGCGCCAGCTTGGGATTCTCCTTGTCATCCATCGCATAGAACGGACGCTTGGCCGACGGGAAGTGGGTGACAAAGCAGAAGTCCGAGCCGTGTTCCTCCTGCGCCCAGCGGCACATGAGAACTTCTTCGTCCGGGTTGAGGTCATAGCGGTTCTTGGACTTGTGGCCATACTTCTCCTGCATGATCTCCTTGGCTTCGTGGAAGGTCACGGTCGGGATGGTATCGATGACCGGCAGCTTGACGCCCAGTAGGTCGAGTTCGGGTTTCACATGCTTGGGCAGATAGTCCATCAGATGCTTGAGCATGCCGGTTTCCATGGCCATGACATCGTACATCGAATCGATGTACGCCATTTCGAAGTCCAAGCCAATGTATTCATTTAAGTGACGGGAGGTGTTGTGGCGCTCAGCGCGGTACACGTTGCCAACCTCGAATACGCGGCCAAAAACACCCGCGGTATACTGCTTATAGAACTGCGGCGACTGAGCCAGATAGGCCTGCTGGCCGAAGTAATCGAGCTTGAAGATGTTGGCGCCGCCTTCTGCACCGGCAGAAACGATCTTCGGGGTGTGGATGCGGGTAAAGCCCTGGCTGAGCATATAATCGGAAAAGCCCTCAGCAATGGCAGCCTGGATGCGGAAGACCGCACGCTTGCGCGGATGACGCAGGGTGATCGGGCGCAGCGGCAGATCGACGTCGAGCGACAGGCCCATGTACTTCTTACCGAGCGGGACCGGAAGCTGTTCGGCCGGCTTGGCAAGAATCTTGATATCGGTCAGGACGACTTCAAAGCCGTGTTCGGCGCGGGGCTCCTCGCGGACATCGCCCGAAACCTCGACGACCATGGCGTCCTTGATATCGGCCTTGGTCATGCCGCCGATTTCACCGGCAAACATGCACTGAATCAGGCCGCGATTGACGCGGATGACAACAAATGCAAAGTCCGACATATCGCGCACACGATGTACCGTGCCGCGGAAGGTGACCGATTGACCAATATGCGCCGCGCAGTCTTCGACCGCATCGACATACTGTTTGGGTGTACTTACAAATTCCATGAAATACAAACGCCTCTCTATCGTAAAAAATTATGTTTTTCCCCATCTATTATATCGATTCTACCCATTCTTATCAAGGGGAAAACGGCAAAAAAGAAAACTAGGCGGCATGGAAACCCCATACCGCCGGGAAAATCAGTCTGCAAAAATAACCTTGCCGTCGCGCAGCTCGCGGATGACGGCGAGTGATTCCACATGTACGCCGCTGTCGCGCACCAGCTTGCCGCCCACATCGAAACCCTTTTCGATGCAGATGCCCGCACCCACGATGGTCGCGCCCGATTGCCGCACCAGTTCGATTAGACCCAGCAGAGCGCTGCCCTTGGCCAGGAAGTCGTCGATCAGAAGCACGCGGTCTTCCGGCCCGAGGAAACTCTGGGAAACGATGACATCATATTCCCGCTGGTGGGTGAACGAGGTGACTTTGCTGGTATAGACCGGGCCGTCGATGTTGCGCGACTGGGTCTTTTTCGCAAAAACGACCGGTACGCCGAAATGTTGGGCGGTGATGCAGGCGATGCCGATACCGGAGGCCTCAATGGTCAAAATCTTGTTGACACCCTGACCCTGATACAACCGGTAGAACTCCTTGCCAATCTCGTTGATGAGCGGAACATCCATCTGGTGGTTCAAAAACGCGTCAACCTTTAATACATCCCCATCCTTGACACGTCCGCGCGTTAAAATAGCATCTTCTAGAAGCTTCATATATGCCTCCCTGCATTCGTCAATTATCGATATTTTACTAATTATATCACCCATAGACGCATTTGACAATGTCTTGTACGGGAAAACGATAAGAAAACTTGACAGCTATAAAAAACGATTCCTGCCTTAAAAAAGACAGGAATCGTATCGTTTTATTCGCTTAACAGCATGCGGTCGTTTTCGATGTTGAATTTTTCGAGCAAATCGCGTACCTTAAGATTTTTCTTTTCTTCGCCCTGGATGTCCACAACCACCCGGCCGGCCTGCATCATAATCAGGCGGTTGCCGTACTGGATGGCATGCTTCATGTTGTGCGTGACCATCAGGGTGGTGAGGTTGTCACGCGCGACAATTTCTTCGGTGAGTTGCAGCACCTTGTCGGCCGTTTTGGGGTCAAGTGCGGCGGTATGTTCGTCAAGCAGCAGCAAATCGGGCTTTTGCAGGGTCGCCATCAACAGGGTGAGCGCCTGCCGCTGGCCGCCGGACAGCAGACCAACCTTGCTGGTCATGCGGTCTTCCAGCCCTAGCCCCAAGGTCGCCAGCTTTTCGCGGTACAGCTTGCGCTCTTCGCTCGTGATGCCTGCTCCCAGGCCGCGCCGCTTGCCGCGGCGATAGGCGAGCGCCAGATTTTCTTCGATGCCCATGGTGGCAGCTGTACCCATCATGGGGTCCTGGAACACGCGGCCCAGGAAGCGAGCGCGCTTGTGTTCGGGCAGGTTGGTCAGGTTGTAACCGCCCAGGCGGATGATGCCTTCATCCACCGGGAAGACCCCGGCAATCAAGTTGAGCATGGTCGATTTGCCGGCGCCGTTGCCGCCGATGACGGTCACAAAATCGCCGTTTTGCAGCGATAAATCCAGACCGTTGATGGCGGTTTTCTCGTTGACCGTACCGGCATTGAAGGTTTTATACAATCCCTGGAGTTCAAGCATTTTTGGCGCCTCCCTTCTTGGACGGCTTGTTGAAGTATTTGTCTTTCCAGTAGGGGATGGCCAGGAAGATGGCGACAATCACAGCTGTGAGCAGCTTGAGATAGTCGGAATCGATACCGAACCAGAAGATGACCTGCAAGACAACGTAATAAATAATCGCACCGAGGACAACCGACAGCAGCCGCAGCGCAAAGTTGCGGAAAATCCGGCTGAAAACCACTTCACCAATAATAACCGCCGCCAGGCCGATGACAATCGAGCCAATGCCCATCTTGATATCGGCAAAGCCCTGATACTGGCTCAAGAGGCCGCCCGACAGCGCCACCAAGCCATTGGACAGCATCAGGCCCAGCACCTTGGTAAAGTTGATGTTGATGCCCTGTGCGCGGCTCATGTGCGGATTGGCGCCCGTGGCGCGGATGCCACAGCCCAGCGCGGTGCCAAAGAACCAATAGAGAATGGCGATAATCACGACCACAAAAATGGCCACAACAAAGATCGCTTGGTTGATATAACGGCTTGACACCAGCAGCGGGTATTTATCCACGCTGATTGACTGGTTGGAACCGTCCAAAATTTGCAGATTGATCGACCAGAGTGAAAACTGGGTCAGGATACCGGCCAACAGCGCCGGGATACCCATGAGGGTATGTAACAGGCCGGTGATGAGTCCGGCACCCAAGCCGACGGCCAGCGCGCCCAGCATGGCGACCCAGACCGGCAAGTCGGCGCGCAGCAGCATGATGCAGGCCGCGCCGCCGGTAGCGATCGAGCCGTCCACCGTCAGGTCGGCAATATCAAGCACCTTGAAGGTAATGAAAACGCCAATCGCCATGATGCCCCAAATGAGTCCCTGACTCACAGCACCCGGCAGGGCGTTCAGCAGATTGCTCAGTTGCATAGAAATGCGTTCCCCCTTTTATTTAATTAAACGTCCCAATATAGCAAAACAGCGGAAAAGGCGCGCCCTTTCCGCCGTTTATCATGCAGTTTCAATTATTCTTCCGTAGCTTCGATGGCCGTATAGCCTTCCGGAGGGGTCAAGCCCAGCTGCTCGCAGATGTCGGGGTTATACATTTTGGTCTGCGAGGGTGCAAACTGAATGTTCATGGTTGCGATATCCTCGCCGCCAACCAGAATGTCATACGCCATCTGTGCGGTGGTTTCGCCCAGCTCGTAGTAATCGATCGACAGGGTAGCTACGCCGCAGCCAGAGCAGATGCCCTGTTCACCAGCGATGACCGGAACCTTGGCCGGGATGACCGCATTGGCGATGATGCCGGTGTTGTCGGCTACGACGTTATCGGTCGGCACGTAGATAACATCACTTTCCTGGGCAGCCTTAGTGACAACCGTAGACAGGTCATTGGAGTCCGAGAAGGTGTATTCGGTGCAGGTGTAACCCAGTTTTTCCAGTTCGGGCTGGATGACGCCGATCTGGTACTTGGAGTTTGCTTCGCTCGAGCAGTACAGCAGGCCAACGTTCTTGGCGTCCGGGAACCACTCATTGAGCATAGCTGCCTGCTGGTCAAGCGGCGCCAGGTCGGAAGTACCCGAAATGTTGCGGCCTGTGACTTCGTTCATGGAATCGTCGTCCAGCGCAGCTCCGTAGCTCGAAATCGAGGTGCCGAGAATCGGGATGTCACTGGTGGCCGATGCGGCTGCCTGCAGGGGAGCCGTTGCATTGGCCAGGATGAGATCCACATTGCCCGAAACAAATTTATTCATGATGGTGTTGCAGGTCGGCTGGTCGCCGTTGGCGTTCTCGTTCTGGAAGGAGACTTCCAAGCCGTCGGCTTCCATCAGTTCGGTCAGTTTATCCTGGAAGCCCTGGGTCGCGGCGTCGAGTGCCGGATGCGGCGCCAGCTGGCAAATGCCGATGGTGTAGGCGTCCCCGCCGGATGCAGCCGATCCATCGCCGGACGAGTTGGAATTATTGCCGCATGCAGCCAGGGAAAGGGTCATCACGCCGGCCAGAGCCGCGGCAACCAGCTTCTTGGTTTTCATCATAATACCACCTTTAATCGAAGTTATATCGGGGAAATTGGTACGAAATACCCCTTACAATTTTTCATTTTAGCAGCTAAAAGCAGAATGGTCAAGCATTTTGTGCAGGCGGCTTAAAAATCTTTTGTCATACCCAAACAAAAAAGCATGGGAGGGAAAGGAAAAATGTTTGGAAACAGCACGAAAATACCAGACCTGAGGGCTAAAAACGCGAGAAAGAGTGGAAAGAAAGGATGGGTTTGGGCAAAAGATACGAAAAGGACGACATACGACTGGGCCGAGCAGAAAAAGTGCTGAAAAAGAAAAATATGAGAAAAGGGGCTTCCCTTTTTGCCAAGCTATGTTATAATGGGTTCAAAGAAAGAACGATAGATTTTTTTAGGAGGTTGTATTTGAAATGACTCGAGCAATCAAGGTAAAGAATACCGAAGACATCCAGAAGATCAATCAGATCGTTACCCGTTATGGTTTTGACATCTGGATCCATGGCAAGAGCGGCATGGTTGACGCAAAGAGCCTGCTGGGTATGTTCCTGCTGTCCCTCAACGAGCCCCTGCAGCTGGTTGTCGAAGACGACGTGGATGCAAGCGCTCTGCTGAAGGATCTCAGCGAGTACCTGGACATCGAAGAATAAAAAAACAGGCAGCCATTGTTCAATTCCCACAGACCCATGTCGAGCTGCTGCTGGCACAAAGCCAGATAGCACTATTCCAGCACACGCAACAAGGCGTGCCTCTGGTCAGAATAGTCGTACAAGTCATAG
>JAUMSA010000068.1 GCA_031293105.1 Butyricicoccus sp.
TCCATTTCTACAATTACGAGCGGCTCCAGACAAAGACTGGCCTGGCTCCGCTCTCGCTTCGCCAAGCCAGTCTTTAATTCAGTCTATTCTACTCTTGTAGGCCTCTTTTTTGTGCTGTCCGCACAATCTGGGGCGGTTCACTGGATGCGTCCTCTTTTTTCTCTTAGCCGCCGTACACGGCCACGATCTCACCGACAAACATGCTATGGAAGTCATTGTCGGGGTAGCACTCGTCATATACCTTGGTGTCCAGGAAGTTGTCCCGCGGCATATCCGCCTTGTACAGCTTCCGGCAGACAAAGGTCAGCTCGGCTTCGGCAAAGGTGGGGCAGCCCTCGGGCGTAAAGACCGGGGTCAGGCCGGCACCAGCCATTTTATCGATGTCGCGGCCGGACTTGGAGCCCAGCACGCCCAGCGCGTCCTTGTGGCCGTCCTTGAGGAAGGTCAGGGTGTAGTATTCGTTCTTGTCCATGAATTCCATGGTATAACGGCTCTGGCGGACATAGACCGTGCACACGTCGGTGCGCCAGAGCTGTCCAAAGCCGCCCCAGGATACGGTCATCATATTGAAATCGCCCTCTTTGCCGCTGGCGAGTAGCGCCCACTGGTCGCGCAGCTTGCGGAAGGGGTTAAAAAACAGGGTCGACAGGTCCAGTTTGTTCATGGGATATTTCCTCCTTAAATTATAATTTGCGGCGCAGCTTCATCTCGTTCCATTCGTCCTTGGAAATGAGGATCTGCCGCGGTTTGGAGCCTTCAAACGGGCCGACAATGCCGCGTTCCTCCATCTGGTCGACGATACGCGCAGCGCGGGCATAGCCCAGCTTGAGCCGCCGCTGGAGCATGGAAACCGAGGCTTGCTTGCAGTCCATGACCACATCGATGGCATCCATCAGCATTTCGTCCTCGTCGCCCGACGGGTCGCCCAGCGAACCGCCGCCCGATTCGGCCGCTTCGGCCTGCTTTTCGATGTGTTCCAGGATCTCCTCATTATATTCGGCGGTGGACGTGGACTTGATAAACTCGATGACGTTTTCGATCTCCTCGCCCGAAATGAAGCAACCCTGGATACGCTGCGGCTTGCCCTCGCCCAGGGGGGCATAGAGCATATCACCCTTGCCGATCAGCTTTTCCGCGCCCGTGGTGTCCAAAATGATACGGCTTTCGATCTGGCTGGCTACCGCAAAGGCGATGCGCGACGGGATGTTGGCCTTCATGATACCGGTGATGACGTCGGCCGACGGACGCTGGGTAGCGACAATCAGATACATGCCCGCAGCACGCGCCTTCTGCGCGATGCGGCAGATGGACGTTTCGACTTCCTTAGCGGCGACCATCATGAGGTCAGCCAACTCGTCAATGACGATGACGATTTCAGGCAGGGTCTGGTAGGTTTCGACCGGCGTGACTGGCGTACCGTCGCCCTCGGTGATGGGCGGCATGGCGTCCTGCTCGGCCTTTTTCTTGCGCATAAGGGCGTTGTAGTCCTCCAGCTTGCGCACCTGATGGTCGGCGAACAGCTTATAGCGCCGTTCCATCTCCCCGACCGCCCAGTTGAGCGCCCCGGCCGCCTTACGCGGATCGGTCACGACCGGGATGAGCAGGTGCGGGATACCGTTGTAGTTGCCCAGTTCGACCATCTTGGGGTCGACCATGATGAGACGGACTTCTTCGGGCGTGGATTTATACAGAATCGAGATAAGCATGGAGTTGACGCACACCGACTTACCCGAACCAGTAGTACCAGCGATGAGCAAGTGGGGCATTTTGCCGATGTTGCCGACCACGGGTGCGCCGGTGATGTCCTTGCCCACGCAGAAGGACACCCGGCTCTTGGCGTTCTGGAACGCATCGGACGAGAGCACATCATAAATGGGCACCACGGTGTTGGTCTTGTTGGGCACCTCGATACCAATGGCGACCTTTTCCGGGATGGGCGCAATGCGCACGGATACAGCGCCGAGCGCTAGGGCAATGTCGTCCGACAGGCCGGTGATGCGGCTGAACTTGGTTCCGGGCGGGATGGTCACTTCAAAACGGGTGACCGTCGGCCCGCGCACGATGCCGATGATCTGCGCTTCGATGTTAAACGATTGCAGGGTATCGACCAGACGGTGGCTGCACTCGGTCAGCTCGGCCTGGTAGTTGCCTGCCGGGGTACGGGGCGGCGGATTGAGCAAGCTCAGCTGCGGATAGCTGTACACCGGAAGCGGCGCCTGCTGGCTGGCATCCATCTGGGCAGCCATGGCCGCGTGTTCGCGCTCCTCCAGCTTTTTCTGCTCGGCCTTGGACAGCGGCTTTTCGGTCTCCCACGGCGGGGTTTCGTCGTGAATGGGTTCGGATACCGATTCCTCGGGCAGGTCGGCCGCAATCGGCTCCTCCTCGGCCTGCTTGTCCGGCTTATTACGCAGCAGCGACAGGATGTCCCCAAAGGGGTCGGGCTTTTTGGATTCCGGTTCCGGAATGGGTTCCGGGGCCGGAGACGGTGTCGGCTCTGGGGCCAGCGGCAAGTCCATGTCCTCTCCTTCGATCGGGATGTCGAACGCAGCCCGCGCCTGGCGTTTAGCCTTACGGGCCGCCGCCAATTCATGGACATTGGGCAGCGTGACCGGCGCTTCGTACTTTTGCCGCTCCTCCTCGTCCTCGTATTCATATTCAATCGGCCGCAGGGCGTTGTAGATGGCCTGCGGGGTCAGCCGGAACATGACCATCACATCCACAAGCAGCAGTAAGATGCACAGCAGCAGGCCGCCGATGGACGAAAAAGCCCATTCGAGGACGCCGTACAGCGTCCCGGCCAGCAAGCCGCCCGATTTTAAATTCGCGCCCGACTCCATCAGGTCGCCGAAGGCGGCCAGGTCATACCGTCCGGCCCGCAGC
>JAUMSA010000182.1 GCA_031293105.1 Butyricicoccus sp.
GCAGATGCCGCATGCTGACCGGGCTGTCCTCGCCCGCGGCCATAAAGGCGGCGGCCAGCACGATATTTTTGATATGGCCGCCGGACAGTTCAAATTTCTCGGCCAGGAATTCCCAATCGATATCTTCCGAAAGCGGCACGGCGGCGGGCATCATCTGCCGATAAATCTGTTCGCGCATGCGGCGGTCCGGGAACGGGAAATGCACCACATAAGTAATGCGGCGCATAAACGCCTCGTCGATGTTGCCGATCAGGTTGGTCGCCAGGATGCACACCCCGTCATATTCTTCGATCTGCTGGAGCAGATAGGCGACCTCGACGTTGGCGTTGCGGTCGTGCGAATCCTTGACCTCGCTGCGCTTGCCAAACAGGGCGTCGCATTCGTCAAAAAACAGGATACAGTTGGAGTTTTTGGCCTCGGCAAACACGGCTTGCAGGTTTTTCTCGGTCTCGCCGATGTATTTACTGACGATCTGAGAAATGTTGATCTTGTACATCTCCATATTGAGCTGCCGCGCGATCACCTGCGCGCACATGGTCTTGCCCGTGCCGGGCGCGCCGGCAAACAGGATGGACAGCCCCCGGCCATAGGTCACCCGCTTTTCAAAGCCCCACTGATGGTATACGCGGTACTGGTAGCGGATATGTCCGCACGCCTGCTGCATCAGCCGCTTCTGGGCTGCAGGCATGACCACATCGTCCCAGGTATAGGCCGCCGGGACACGGTGCGCCAAATCGCCCAATTTGTGCACCACCTGCCGGTAGCAGGCAGCATGGAGCTGCGCACCATCCAGCTTGTTTTGGCTGTTCAAACCAGCCATCCCGGCCGCCTGCTGGCAGGCCAGCCGGATTTGCTGCGGCGAAAAATGGAACTTAGCCGCCAGTTCTTCGGCGGTCACATCGTCCGCGAGCGATTGGTCGCGCAAAAAGGTGCGGAACAGTTCCAGCCGTTCGCTTTCGGTCAGGGTGGGCAGAGCCAAATCGACGGTCAGCCGCGGAATCCGCGCCCGCATGGGCAGGCGGGAGAGCAAAAACAAACGGTCCTTACCGGTTTCCAAGTCGCACAGCACATCCATCATGTGCTGCGGCGCAGGTACCAAGTCGCCGTTTTCATTCGTGCGGTCCAAGTGGTACAGGCACAGATAGGCGTCCAGCAGACAGGCTGCCAGCGCCGCCTGTTCGGCCTGCTCGCGCCAGTCCTCGCTTTCCAAGTCGGCGAATACACCGCGCGCCTTCCAGCGCGAGAGCAGATGTTCGACCTGGAACCGCTTACCGCTGCCAGCGCCGCCGGACAGACAGACCACGCAGCGCAGCGCCTGCTCCATCATCCGGTCCAGCTGCCGGGCGACTTCCCCCTGCACAATAAGCGGCCCGTCCGGCCGCCGCGTCGTGCCGTCGAATACGGTCAGCCCCGGCCGGTTTTCAATCGTCCCGCTCGACAGGTATTCAAGCGCCAGCGGATGCAGAATCAGTTCGCCCCGCTCAAGTGCATCCCGCCGAAATAAGCGAGCAAACCGTCCCCTTTGGGTAAACCGCGCCAGGTATTGCTCCATATTGCCGCCCCGCGGCAGGAACAACTGGACGGCCAGCGCGGTGCCCGGCGCTTTCCGGGTCATATCGTCCTGCAAATAGGCCAGCAGCTTTTCATATTTGCGGTCAAGCACAGCCGCGTAAGCCAAAATCACGCAGTTCTGCTCAAACGCATCGAGCCCGCACCGCTCAAACAGACGCAGCAGCGGGATATCCGCCTGTGCCGTGCGCCTTAGCCGCAGTGCAATCGCGCGCTGCGGCTCTTCGAGCTGAGTGCGTTCTTCTTCGCTCAGTTCCTCTTCCAGTCCCATTTGGGCCGATTTGGCGAGCTGATGTTCAAATTCCTCGCGCGTCACGACCAGGCCGAGCATATTTTTCATCTCGCTCGAAGGGCCGAGCCATTGATGGTGCGAATAAAAATAGTACAGCCGCAGATCGAGCCAGACAAACAGATCGCGCATGAGCGTCCACTGGCTATCATAGCCTGCGTCGGCCGTCAGATCGACCGGCCGAATCTCGTCCGCCTGCATCGCCTCGCCTCCTTTTAGGGTGTCTTGATGGTCACAGCGGGCGTCATGGTCACCTGAATGACGCCGCCGTAGCTGCACATCAGTTTGCTGGTGTTGTTGAGCAGCAGCTTGCCGCCGATGTTCACGGTGGGCACCCCTGGCGCCCAGGGCGTCACGGTCAACGGGATGCAGGCGCTTGGTGTCAGCGCACCGAACGCGGCTGCCGTCGCCGCCGCAACGGCCGGATTGGCCAGACACGAACACATCCCAAAGGTCGTGCATTTGTTGTCCAGAATGGTTGCCGCCGGCATGCCGCCCATGGTCACGGTCTGCTGGGAGGTCACCGGCAGCACCATGGGTATGGTGCCGAACGAGCAGGTACAGATTGCGGTGTTGACAACTGGATTTGCCATCGTGTGTTCTCCTTATGCAAAGTGCAGGGTGATGGAATTGCCGTCTTCGGGGTCAGCGTACTGGATGCTTCCGTCGCAAAGCACGGCCAACTTGGCGGCCTGCCGCAGCATCACGCTGATGCGGCCCTGTTCATCGGTATGATAGGCTTGGGCGGGCAGCAGCGCCTTGCCGCGCACGTGGGCATGTGCCAGCGGTTCGGCCAGACGGCCTTCCTCCTGCTCATACGCTTGCAGAAATACCAGTTCAGGCGCCTTCTTTTCTTCGAGCAGGAAGAAACCGGGCACGGGCAGCGCCTTGGCTTCACCCTTGCAGAACAGGCGCATGGTCTGGTCGCCCTTGGCAGCCTTATCCTGCGCGAGCTTGAGCGGCGGCTCGTCGGCGACGGCCAGCCAAACCGTGCTGTTTGCCAGCGGCTGCTCGCCGCGCAGCACGGTCAGATGCATAGTCACGGCACCCTTGCCAAAGGGATACCCCATTCCTGGCTTGAGGGCCGCGCAGCCCTCCCAGGGCTTGCCCGGCTGGATGTCCAGGGCGATCTCCTCGGTCTGGAAACCGCGCTGGCTGACCGTTAAGGTATGCTTCCCGGCCGGCAGGTCGGTCCAGATGCGGTAGCCACCCGGCTTGGACTGCGGCTGGCTGGGCGTTCCATCGATGCGGAACAGCGCGCCGCTGGTTTCGATGGGGGTGCCGAGGAAACCGTCGCGCAGCAGCAGGACGGCGCTCACGCCGCGCCGCAGAACCGACTTGCGCTCGTCGTTCTGGGTGGTGAACTGCACGTCGGTCACGCGGGTAATCCGGCGCTGCTGCTTGGAGGCGATCGTCACACCGGTCACCATGAGCACAAAGGACATTTTATAGTCTTTGGAGGTATTGTTCCAAATTTTCAGAAGCTGTTCAAACGGCACCTTTTCGACCGCCAGATGAATCTGGGCATGTTCTTCGGCCAACGACCCGGACAGGTACTGCTGCGGCAGCACTGGATTGTCGCGCAGGGTCTGTATAGCGGCGCCGATAATACGGTGCTGGTCGGCCTGACGGAGCTGGGCTGGCGCTTTGGAATGCGCGGTCACCAGATACCGCAGGGTAAACTGCGCCGCAGCCCGGCGCTGGGTATTTTGGTCGACCTGGTAGTAGCCGCTCGTCATATTTTGACTTTCTTCCTCAATATGATACAGGAACAGCGTGAGCTGATTGTTTTCGCTCTCGTGTGGGGAACAAAGCGCGATCAGTTCGCGGTTGCCCAGCGGTTCGGGGGTCAGGTTATCGCGCAGCAGTTCGACCAGCGCATTGCCCGCCTCGACCAGGGAGGTATAATCGGCCAAGCCCGTTCACTTCCTTTCTGTTGTTATGAATTGTACAGCGGCAGCAACGAATCGCTCAGCCAGCCCTGGTTGCGCGATACCCAGCCGCCCGTCAACTGGTTGAGGGCATTGACCTGCTTGGTAAACGTGCTCAGGGCCGCATACAGCGACACCTGACTGCTGGAACTCGACGACAGCGCATTGTACCAGCTTGCCTTGGTGCCCGTGCCCATCGAGTACGCGCCCGCGGCATCCGAAGCGGCCGTGACCGACTGTTCATATGCGGTCAGCGCGCTCTGCACATTGCTGTATGCCGCCGTGAGGTCGGCCAAGGTAGTCTGCACCGACAGGCGAATCGACCCTTCATCGGCTGCGCCGCCGCTTGCCTGGGCATAGGCGACCGCGACCAAGGCCAAATCGCTGACATTGAGTGTCTTGGGGTCAAACATCGTCGACAGCCCATTCAGCGCATAGGCCGACGGTTCCCCGGCCCCGGCGCTGCTTGCCTGCATGGAGGCCTTGGACATCTCGGCGATGCAGGTATTGATCTGGCTGTTCAGGGTATTCTGCTGGGTTTGCAGTTCGGAAACCGCAGCCGCGGTGCCGGTTCCGCTGGCCTGTGCCTTTTTGGCATCGCTCAGCAGCTCCTCGGTGCGCGCCAGATTGCTCTCTAACGCCAGCCGCTTCTCGGCATTTTCCCAATAGGTCAGCATGGTGTCTACCGCCGTCTTGGCATTTTGCGCATTGGCACAGCCCGACAGCGCGACCGAAACCGATGTCTTGCCATAATACGGATTTTCCGAGCTGGACTGCGCCGCGCCCGTGTCGGCCATCAGGTCGAGCGACGCCAGGAAATCTTCCACGCGCGCCTGTTCAGCCGCGGCCTCCGCCGCCTCCGCGGCAGCGTTCGCCGCATCCTGAGTGGGCATGGCGGTCAGCAGCGCCCAACTCATCTGGACGGCTTCCTCGCCCTGAATCAGCACCTCGACGCGGCAGCTCTCCAGCGAATAGACTTCGCTGGTATAGGTGCCCGACTTGGTGTTCACGCCCTTGATTTCATAATAATTGCGGGTGCTCGACGCCGGTTCCGGCCAATCGGTCAGTTCGATGTTGTCCTGTCCCGGCAGCAGCGCAAAACGCTTTTCGCGCGGCTGGGACACATAAACGGTATGTACGGCCGGTTCGTTGTCCCCCACCTGATAGCTGCACAGCGCAGACAAGCCGATCACCGGGGAGGAAATCACAAAGCCATTGCTGACATTGTCGTAATCGGTTGTGCTGCTCTCGCCAAGAGCCTGGCGGAATTCGGCCGCCGTCAGGGTCACCAGCCAGGAGCCGTCCACTGTGCCGTTGGCCATTTGGCCGACATAGGCGGTCTTGCCGTTTTCGGCGTACAGCGTACCAAAGCCGGACGGGGTGATATTATTCGCCTCGCCGTCATAGTAGATTTTGTTGTTTTTGTACCACTGAATCGAGCCGTCCGGCTCACCTGCGGCAAAGTTCGCGTCAATCCGCTGGTCTTCCGCCGGGTACAAGCTGCCTTCGCCGCTGTACAGGCCCTGCGAAAAACCGCCTTTGTAGATTTTTTCGCCGTCTTTGTCATATTCGGTGCCTTCGCCCTCATACAGCCCATCGGCAAACGCACCCTTGTAATGCACCTCGCCGTTGGAGTAATATTCGGTGCCGTCGCCCGACTGTTGTCCGGCTGCAAACGCGCCTTTATAGAACAGCGTGCCGTCCTCATACAGTTTGCCTTCGCCCTCGTACAAGCCCGCGGCAAAATCGCCCTCGTACCGCAAGATGCCGTTCTCATAGGCCGTGCCCTTGCCTTCGCGCAGACCATCTACAAAGTTGCCCTCATAGGTGACCCGACCCTTTTCGTCGTATTCCTTGCCTTTGCCCTGCAAAAGCCCTTCTTCCAGCTTGCCTTCATACAGCGGAATGGTCTTGGCCTCGTCCGAATAGACGATCACGCGCCCGGTCCAGGTTTCGATGCGGGGGTCCTCCACATAGAAATGGGCGGTAAAGAAATTGCTGAGTAGGAAGGGCCATGCCACGAAATACAGCAGCAGCCCCAAAACCACGGCGCCGACGGCCAACGTAAGCAAAAACTTTTTGGAGATGAACAGGCGCCTTGTCTCCACATAGTCGCCGCGTGAGGTCGGCTTTTTCGCAATTGCCGCCGCCGATTGCAGCGAATCTGCCGCAACCTTGGTCGCCTGCCGCGAAAAATTGGTGAGCCGTTTCAAGCGTGCCCACAATCCCACCAGACGGCGGGTGAAAAACGCGCGGATGGTGCGGAAAAAGATTCCGAACGACCGCAGCAGTTGTGTCAACAAATGATTCAGCAAAACAGGTTCCTCCCCAGGCTGTTCTTGCCGTCACGCGGCAAGCGCCTTAAATACTAAACACAGAAAAACGCAGCAGCAGCCACACCACCGCCAGTGCCAGCACGACCAGCACCGCGATGCCGAGCGCCTGCCGGATAAGCTTGCGCCGGTAATCGGGCGGCGTATACAGCGGCTGCTCGGGCGAGCGGCGCACATAGCCATCCGCACAGGTCGATACCGGCCCGGACCGTCTTTCCTGCGCCGGTCCGCTGCCCTCTTGTTGGATTTTCGGCCGCCGGCCTGTGCGCCGGCGCATGGTCTCCTGGCCGGCCTGGTCCAGCGCCCGGTTGGCCTTGCCGGTCAGGCGGCTGACCTCGCCAATCAGGCTGGTCTTGCGCCGCAGCTTGGCGGTTTCGCCCGCCACCCGGTTTTTGGCCGCCGATTCCATCTGCTTCCAGATGATATCCAGTTGTGTCAGTCCCATTGTTCATGCCTCCGCCTTGGGTCTTAGTAATCCAGACTGATCTCCTGATCGGCCTGTTTTTCCAGCCGGTCGGCCAGATACAGATAATACCGCGCGCCGCCGTCATCCGGATGGTCATACACCAGCTCCAGGAAGATGCGCTTGGCGGTTTCAAAGTCATGGCTGTACAGGGCAAAGACACCCTGTGAGAATTGCCGTCCGGCGGACGCCTTGCCGTTGCGTGTGGCAAACGGGTCGCCGTCGAAAATCTCGTATACGCGAATCATATCGCTGCCCTGGCGGCTCTTGCCCATGTAGCGGCTGCCATAGCCTTCCGCGCCTGCAATCACGTTTTCGGTGCACAGGATACCGGCTTCCAGCCGCTTGGCCAGGCCAATGAGCTGCCGGGCGGTGGTGAAGCTGGCCGAAATCGTGGCCGGTTCCATCTGGGTTTCGTCGCCGACAATGCCGATCATGATTTCACCGACATCGAGCGCAATGCGCAGCGTGACGGTCGGCAGACCGTTCATGGCGCGCTGCTCGTTGAGCGAAAGCACCTCCTGCTGCACGGCGACCGCTGTGCTGACCGCTTCGGCCTCACCGCCGCTGAGCACGACATCATAGCCGTTATAGGCGAAATTAAACACCGTACCGCCCTTGCGCGCCACAATGGCCGCTGTGCGTTCGATGACTTCGTTGATGCTTTCAAACAGGGCGCGGGTCGAGTTGTCGTATACCCGCCCCGGGAATTCAAACCACACCATCATCGCCGCCATGCGCCGCGAAGCATAGGTGCGTTTGTCCACTTCGAGGATGGATTCCTTGCCCAGCAGGCCGAGCACACGCTCGGGCACGAACCGCAGATAGGCGCGAATCATGCCTTCCAGCCCGTCCTCCTGCTGCTGCATGGCGCGCGCCATGCTGTTAAAAGAAGAGGCCAGCCCTTCCAGCTCGTCGCCGGTGCGCAGACTGAGCTGGACGTCGGTATTGCCATCCGACAGCTGCTCCATCGCCCGACTGACCCGTCCCAGACGGCGCCCGGTGAACAGCAGTACCAGCACGGCCACCGCCCACAGCAGGGCAATCCCGGCCCACAGGCTGTGCATGCTGCGCCCAATTTGGCTGTCCATACGGCTATCCGGAAGGTTCAGGGTGATCTGTAAAATTTGGCCGTCCCGCTCCATGCAGAAGCAGGCCAGTCCGTCGATTTGGGTGAACGCACGCCCGTCCTGCATCGCCTGTTTGGCCAGGGACGCCGAGAAACCGGGTTCCAGCACCGCGCAAGTACCGGCGGGTAGGCGGCCGCTGTCTCCTTGGGTCGTCCAAATATTGTCCGACAGTTCGTACACGGTCGCCGACGCGGTGGCGTAATCCCCCAGCAGCGACAGACCGGTCACCGCCCGCTCGGGCCAAATTTCCGGGTCGCTGTCCGCGGCGGCAAGCGCCGATACGCTGGCCAGCACGCTTTCCACCTCGCGGGCCGTATTGCTGCGCACCATGGGGGTAACCACAAAATGGCTCAGAGCCGCGCCAATGAGCAGCGCGCACACGGCTAGGGTGCCGCCAGCATGGACGGCCAGGGGCAGATAGCTGCGCCGCCGTCCGCTGACGGCATACCAGACGATCACGGTCAGGATAAACCAGCCGAGCACCAGTCCGACCAAAATCAGCACACAGGCCGCGCCCGACCGATACAGCAGTCCTTGCAGGGACACCGTGCGGCCTTCGTCCACCCATTCGAGCGTATGTCCATCCCGCAGCAGCAAGACCCCGCCGTCCTGCAGCAGAGAAATGCTGGTCAGACCGCTCAGCGATAGGCTGCGGCTCATGTCAAACGCTTCCGCGGTCTCAGAACCGGTCAGGTCGCTATAATACACCTTTAGGCTGGCACCGTCTATGAAAAAAAGACCCGCGCCAACCTGCTTTAAGTTCGTCACAATGCAATTGTCACTCGGAACCGAAACCGTTCTTCCATTCAGTTCCAGCCAGCCCTCGCCGCCGAGCGCCAGCGTTCCATCGGCCAGCACAGCGGCCGATACCACATCGCCCACCGGCTGGGATTCTCCCTGCTGCAAACCGGCTCCCGCATCGCCGTAGCTGTAAACCTGGGCGGTGCCGTTGTCGATGAGGGAGAATAAGATCTCCCCTTCCTGCTCGGTAAAGCTGGAAAGGAAGGTTCCGGCCATCCGTTCGGCAGCCGTATCCCCAGTGCAGGGGTATTGCAGCAGCAGTTCGGTCTCCCCTTCGGCCGGGATGCGGTACAGCGCCAGATTTTCCGCGACGCTGTCGCCGGATTCATACAAACCGAGCAAGGTCGAGCCGTCGGCTGCCGGATAAATCCCCGCGACCGTACAGTCCTCCGGGGCCACCGGCAGGTCGATGGTTCTCCGGTCGGTTCGCTTGCCGTCCAAGGTGCCCAGGGTCAAGCGGAAGGAGTCCTCCTCCCCGCTGATGAGGGCCACCGTATCGCCGCCGGCCGCTGCTGCCAAATAGGTTTGGTTCCCCCAGCCATTGGTCAGCACCGACCAGCAGTCCGCTACCAGCGGCTGGCAAAACAAGGCCAGCACAAAGGCGACCAACACGCCGATGATGAAAAAAGATCGTTTATTTCGTGCCGCAACCACAGTCTTACCTCCGCTTTTTTCTGAAGCACCGCTTCAGTTTTTTCCACAGGAACGTGAACCACCGTTTGATGGCGTTTTTCCTGTCCAATGCCTCATATTCGGCCACCATTTCTTCCCGCATCCGGTGCCAGCAGGAATACAGGGGCACGATTGAGGCAAATTCCCCCTGTTCGAGCAACCGGCAGAACGCGTCTTCGGCATCGCCCTGCCGGAAACGGGGCGCGAGGATTTTGCGCGCATGGTCGGATGCCAGCAGCGTCAGTTCCCGCGCGTTCATATCCTCCATGGGGCGGATGCAAAACCGCAGCAGAATGCGCTTTTCGTCCACATCCACCCGCACATTGTCCGATAACATGGCCGCACAGGACACCGCCGGCGGCAGATTGGCCAAGGTCAGCGCCTGATGCAGCAGCTGCTCGGTAAATTCCAGGCGGTCGCGCCACGACCAATCGGCCCCGCGATAGAACACCCGGTCGATCTCCACGCCGCGGCAGGGTAAAAATGCCGCGACCAAGCTGTCCTCGACCAAGAACGCTTCGCAAAAGGCCGGACAGTCCTGCAAATCGGAAAAAATCCGCGCATACACCGGCAGCCATTGCCCCTCATAGATGTTGAGCAGGCGCACAGGGGTTTCTCGTTCGGTAATATCGACACTTTCCGCAAACGCATAGTCGTTTTCCGCTTCGAGCACGCGGACGATTTTATAGCGCTCCCGCACCATAACGGTATCCATGCGCCCCCTCCTTTCTCTACTTTTATTCTACAATGACAAACGCACTTGCCGCAACTGTTTCGTCCACGCCTGCGGTAGCGATGATCTCATACGTACCCGCCAGTTCAGGCGCCTGATAGACGCCATTGCGGTCAATCGCGCCGCCGTTTTCCTCGCGAACCTTCCAGCTGACGCTCTTGTCCTCGCTGCCGACCACATCGGCTTCGAACCGCAGCGTACCGCGGCGGCTCACGCGCGAAAATTCGGGCGATACCTGGATGCTCACCTTGCGCTGGGCCAAGATGCGGCTGGTGTCGCGTTCGGGCTTCTGCGCAAAGTAGTGCACGGTCAGGCGGTTGCCGTCCACGCTGTCATGCAGCCACAGGCCGATGCGCATGGTACCGCGCTCGGGATAAACCAGCGCCGCAGCTTCTGCCCACGGCGGGGTGCCGGGGGCATTTTTGCCCTTAAAGACCTCGCTGTTGCCGTAGAGCAGCGCGGTTTCCCCATCGTTTGCTTTATCGGCAAATTCCAGGCTCAAGCGGATATCCACCGCGCCCGGCCCTAGGCCGTGGGCGATTTCATCCGAATAGATGCGGTTGTTGACCCGGATGCCGCCCGGCAGGGTCAGATCCACCGTGCCGTGGGCAATGGCATAGTCATACTGTTCGGGTGACGGGATACCAAAGTCAAAATGCAGCGCGCCGGTTGCGGCCTGATACACGGCCTTGACGTCCGGCTTCTGCCAATATTCCAGACTGCGCACCGAGGTGGTCACCGCCTGCGGTCCGCCGCCCCCGGCGATCTGGTTGGTCTGGCCGCCGAGCATCTGCCCAAAGGGCAGATTGGTCACGCTGCTAACGAACACGCCGCCCACCGAATTGATGAGTTCCAGCTTGGCCAGATAGATCGGGATATCGCGGCCGAGCAGGCGGCGGTCCAGATTATCGGCCGTGCGGGTACGGGCGTCCAGGTCGGCCTGGTCGCTGCACAGGTGCACCTGCGTCGGGATTTCGATGTAATTCTTATAGCGGTGGCTGCCCAGTTCCAGGTCGAGTTCGCCGCCGGACGGGAACAGCTGGCTGTCGATGTCGCGCAGCTGGCGCGCCTTGAGGTTGAACGCTGCCGTGTAAACGCGGCGCTTTTCCTCCGGGCTTTCGTGGAACTCGATGCACACGCGGCCATTTTCGCTTTCCACAAAGGCGCTCTCGCCATCCAGACGGAAATGAACCGGCGGGGTCTTTTCGTTTTTGACCACCAGCATCTGCACTTCAAACTCCTGCCCGCTGCACACATTGGCCGGGGCGGACAGCACGAGCGTCAGTTCGCTCGAGGCATACAGCACCTTGACATTCTGCCGGCCGGATGCCTCCAAAAGGCCCTGGTATTCGGGCGGCTGCTCGGTCAGATACACGCGGCAGCCCTCGCGCGTCATGTTAAACTGGCGGCTCTCGCCTGTATCTGCCCCCACCGCGTTGACCGGTTCGATATCGGTTTCATCGTAGGTCAGGCAAAGATAGCCGGTGCTCTGGCCGAGCAGGGATTCCTGCCCTTCCAGCATCTGCAATTTGCGCAGCATGGGTTCTTCCAGCACGATCATGCGCCCCTGGTAATCGAGCGCCATACCGCTTTCGATCACCAGCGTGGTGTCGTCGCTCGCGGCAACACCCAAGCCGCATACCACACCTGCACCAAAGCGCAGCCGGTTGAGCAGTTGGCTTTTGCTGCGGTTGTAGCGCTGTTCGATTTCAAAATCGCGAACCGTTAACAGCTTCCCATAAAAATACCGGTTGCGTTCCATCGGGAAAAAATCAGCATTGCTCATATCGTGGCTCCTCCGATCGTTGTATCATAATGAATCGTGACGTTTTCGTCGATCACTGCCGGGATGTAGCTGCCCACGCGCGAATTGACACCGAGATAGGTGTGCCAGTCGAGCTGCACGCACTGCTTGAGCAGCACCAGTTCCAAATCGCTCCCGGCGGGGATGAGTTCCTGCATACGGGTCAGGAACCATTCCATCTGGTCGCGGCTGGCAAAGGTATCCTCATCGAGCAGGACAAAAAAGCGGTACGGATTGTCCCCATACAGCCGCAGATACAAAGCCGGATTGCAGCAATCCACACGGTTGGGGTCAACCATAAAATGTTCAATGATGAGCGGCTCCCGCCCGGTCAGGCGGCGCACGCTGCGTTTGACACCTTCGACGGTGTACATGGTTTCATAATCGGCCAGCGCGGTTCCAATCCGCTCACGCACGTCGTCCTTGCCGGTGTCCAAGCACACCCAGCGGGCCAGGCATTCGAGCATCTCGTCCGAGGTGTTGGCGGCATCGAGCTGACGCGGCAGCGCTTCCACGGCATCCTCCATGTCCTGGAACATGCTGTTGTAGATGGACAGATACCGCAGGGTGAAATCATCGCCACGGTAGATGGCGGGCAGGTAATCGACCATATGGTCGCCGCCCATGCGCAGCCGCAGCGCGTGCACGGTGGGTGCGCTCCCGCCAGTGGCGGTCAGTTCCAAGGCGACCCATAAGTAGCGCCCGCTGACAGTCAGCCAGCAGTCGGTGCCGGGCGATACGGCCGAGCCGTACTGGCTGCGCACCAGATCGGCCGGATGGGCCTCATCGGCGGCGAACGCCTCTTGTAAGGCGTCCCAAGCCGGCCAGTCGGGGTCATCCGCACAATGGACATAAATCCGCAGGCCAGAGTCCTGGGGCAAATCGGCGTCCACGATTAAGCGGCTCCAGGAAAAGCCCTTTTCCCCGCTGTCGATGGGCGGCAAACAGTAGACCCCCACATGGTTGGGCAGCGGCAGGCTCAGCGCATCCCCTTCGCACACGGTATGGCAGAACAGGCCGCCCTGCCACTGCTCGCGGCAGCATAGGATTCGGTAATCTTTGATTGCGCTCACGTTTTCCCTCCTTTACGGGACATCAAACGTGGATGATCTCCACGTTTGCCTGCCGCAATACGGCGATTGCATCCGGCGGGATGCGGACATCGCCGGCGGTTGTTTGATATGCTTGCGAGCCGATGCCGCGCAGTTCGAACCGCTGGATTTCCAGCGCGCCCGGCAGCCGCTGCAAGAGCGCCAGCACATCGCTCCGGCGCACAGGTGCGCCGATATCAGCCTGCGCCACCGACAGCCGCGCCTGCAAGGCATCGATGACCGTCTGCCGGTCGAGTGCCGCCGAAGCGCGGAGCTGGACGGTCACATCCAGATCGATATACTGCGGGCCGATGGCCTGCGCCCGGATGCCGATGGTGCGGCACTGGGCGAGCTGGCGGTCAACCGCGTCCAAAAAGCGCGCATCCGGCATGGGCCGCGCCGCATCGGACGCGGGCAGCACCACGACGGTGACCATCGCTTGACCGCGTGCGCCGACCGGCGCCTGGGGGTCGTAGTCGGGCAGCGCCTTGGCAGCTGCCACCCGCAAACCGGGCGTGCGGCGCGCCTGTTCCTCGTAATCGGCGGCCGACAGGCATTTGCTTGTATGGCGAAGCTGCCGCAGCAACCGGTCACCGGCATCGGCCAAGCTTTCCGGGTCGCAGCCGCCATAGGCTGCCGCGTTGCCGACCGCATGCCCAGTGCCTTCAAAATGCAGACCCGCATCGGCGGGCACATTGCCCAGGCCGCACCGGGACACGGTCAAATCCATGACCATCACCGAGCCTTGTCCCGGCACGACCATGGAGCCATATTGTCCATTGCCAAACGAGATGGTTTCGCGCACCGGGTCATAGACAAACGCCCGATCGCGCGGCCCGCAGGCATACAGGTCATCCACACAGTGCCAGACATCTGGACTGACACGGCCGTCGGGCTGCAAG
This sequence comes from Butyricicoccus sp., assembly GCA_031293105.1. Taxonomy (GTDB): domain Bacteria; phylum Bacillota; class Clostridia; order Oscillospirales; family Butyricicoccaceae; genus Butyricicoccus_B. The sequence continues at coordinate 13,719 of JAUMSA010000182.1, forward strand.
GTCTGGCAGAGCAGCCGGAAGTTCTGCGGCAGGACGGTCTGCCCGTCCAGATTGAGGTACAGTTCCTCTCCCGGCCGTCCGATGGTATCAAAAAGCATATCCGGGGTGAACCGTGGGTCCTGGCAGACGATGAGCACATTGTCCTGCCCGTCCTCGGCCATACCCTGCAAGTCTAGTTGCACCAGCCGCCCGTCGCCGGTCACAGTGTCCTGATACTGCGCGGTCTGTTCCCAGCCGGTCGGGGTACGCCGGAACACCGCCAGCTCTCCGATGCGCGCCAGCGCATCCTCCAAAACCACCGATTGTCCGGCCTGGGCCGGTCGGGTAAACCAATAGCTTCGTGCGCGCGTCTGCTGCTGCGCCGCTTGGTAACGCCGGTCGGAAATGCCGGAGAGACGTGGCTGTTCTTCGCAGCCGGTGCGCGTCAGGGTCAGCCGCAGCCAGTGCAGGCCGTCGGCATCCGCCGGCCAGTCGACCGGAGCATCCAGCCGCACATACCCGCTCTGGCTGAACGCATGGGTTTCATCGGACACCGGCTGCGCGTCCTCTGCCCCCTCAAACGTCCAGGCAATGTCCCGCGGCGGGGTCTGCCCGGCCTGGAACGGGTTGCGTGCCACGCCTTGCGGCGGCACGACTTCAAACCACAGGCGGATGGCCTGCCCGGTTTCCCCCAAAAAGCCCAGACGCAGTTCGCTGCCGCTCTGTCCGCCAAAGGCGAATGGTTGCAGTTCCACCCGGCCTGCCAGCAGATCTGGCAAATCGGTCGTGTGTCCGTCCTGCTCGACCTGCACCCGCTCGAGCGTCAGGCGCCGACGAGTCACGGGTTCGAGCAGTTCAAAGCTGACGCCCTGCTGGTTGCTCAGCCGGCTGAGCGCCGGCCAGGCCGGTTCATCCGGCGCGACTTCGAGCGCACATTTGGCCGCCTGCGGCGGCGCGGGGGTCACACCGGCCAGTGCAAGCAGCTCCCGTTTGAGGGAGGGCGTGAGCTGATCCATCTGGTACTGCTGCATTTCTTTGTACCAGGCCATCAACTCCAGGATCGTGATGCCCGGGTCGTGCCCGTTGTGGTCGGTCCATTGCGGACACAGCCACGGCAGCCGTCCGACCGCTTCGCGTACGATATCCGAATACCGCTGGTCATCCAGCTTGCGCGGGATCAGCATAGGCCGCCCCTCCTTTCCTTTGTCCTTGTTTTATCGCACCCGTACATAGTGCACGCCGCTGCGTACCACCGCATACGGGAATTCGGTGTCATGTTCGAGCGGGACCAGCCGCGGCCGGCCGTCCTCGTCAAAAGCGCCCTCGGTCAGGATGCGGTCGATCACATGCACGCCCGGTGTGTCGCGTACCACGCGCCACAGTTCGTCGGTGCGGA
>JAUMSA010000232.1 GCA_031293105.1 Butyricicoccus sp.
AGCTGGCGGTGCTTCCGGCTCTTCCTTGAAATACCGGATTTTCCGGATACTCATGAAAATTTGTGTTTTGAAAAGGAAAGTGATATCTGTATTATGAAAGAAAAATTGAAGATTATCCCGTTGGGCGGTTTGGATGAGATCGGCAAAAACATGACCGTGATCGAGTACGGAAACGACATCGTGGTCGTCGACTGCGGTCTGGCCTTCCCGGATGACGACATGCTGGGTGTAGACCTGGTCATCCCGGACACCACCTACCTCAAGCGCAACCAGAAAAAGTTGCGCGGCTATCTCATCACCCACGGTCACGAGGACCACATCGGCGCCCTGCCCTATGTCCTGCGCGAACTCAACGCGCCGGTCTATGGCACGCGCCTGACCTGCGGCATCATCGAAGCCAAGCTGGCCGAACACCGCATGCCGTCCAAGGTGCGCCTCAACCGCATCAAAGCGGGCGATGTGATCAAGCTGGGATGTTTCTCGATTGAATTCATCCACACCAACCACTCCATCGCCGATTCGGTCGCGCTGGCCATCCGCACCCCGCTGGGTACGGTGATCCACACAGGCGACTTCAAGGTTGACCTCACCCCGGCTTCGGGCGAGATGATCGACCTGGCGCGCTTTGGCGAACTGGGAAAGGAAGGCGTCCTGGCGCTGATGAGCGATTCGACCAACGTCGAGCGTCCCGGCTATACCCCGTCTGAGCAGACGGTAGGTGCGAGCCTGGAGAAGTTCTTTAAGAACTGTAAGGAGCGCATCATCATCGCCACCTTTGCCTCGAACGTATCCCGCTTGCAGCAGATCTTGGACATTGCCGCCAAATACGGGCGCAAGGTTGCCGTCTGCGGCCGCAGCATGGAGAAGATCACCCAGGTCGCCGGCGAACTCGGCTACCTGACCGACAAGGCCAAGGTCATGATCGACATTGGAGAAATGCGCCGTTACCCGCGGGAAAAGCTGGTGATCGTTTCGACCGGTTCCCAGGGCGAAACCATGTCGGCTCTGTACCGCATGGCCTACAACAGCCACAAGCAGGTGGAGGTTGTACCGGGCGACCGCATCCTGATTGCGGCGTCGGCCATTCCGGGCAATGAGAAGTCGATCAACAACATGGTCAACGAGCTGTACAAGAAGGGCGCCGAAGTCATCTATGACCGCAACGCGGCCCTGCACGTTTCCGGCCATGCCTGCCAGGAGGAGCAAAAGCTGATGCTCGCCCTGTGCCGACCCAAGTACTTCATCCCGGTTCATGGCGAACACCGCATGCTGCGCATGCACGCGCACCTGGGCGAACAGATGGGCGTACCCAAGAAGAACGTGATCGTCGGCGAAATCGGCCGCCCGATCGAGATCGGGGAAAAGTCGGCACGTTTGGGCAATCCGGTGCCGTCCGGCCGTGTGCTGGTGGACGGCTTGGGCATTGGCGACGTAGGTTCGGCCGTTCTGCGAGACCGTAAGCACCTGTCCGAAGACGGTCTTCTGGTGGTCGTTATGACCATGGATGCAACTTCGGGCGTAGTCATCGCTGGACCGGACATTGTTTCGCGTGGTTTTGTCTATGTCAAGGAAGCCGAAAAGCTGATGGAAGAACTGCGTACCACCTGCCAGATTGCGCTCGACCGCTGCCTGGACGAGGGTGTACGCGACTGGAACGGCATCAAACTGGCTGTCAAGGGCGCTTTGAGCGATTACCTGTTCAAAAAGACCAAGCGCAGCCCGATGATTCTGCCGATCATTATGGAGATTTAAAAAAAAGACCTTCTGGTTTTTCCAGAAGGTCTTTTTCTTATCTTTAAAAGCGAATGCGCAGCACGGTGCCCTGTTCCTTGCTGCTTTCGGCGGTAATGCGACCACCATGGTTTTGGACGATGCGCTGGGCAATCGCAAGCCCCAAGCCATACCCGCCCGAATCCCCCGCGCGGGCCTCATCCACCCGGTAAAACCGGTCGAAAATATGGGGCAGGTCCTTTTCCGGGATGGGGTCGCCCGAATTGCTGACCGCCAACATCAGTTTGCCATCCGTCCGGGTCAGCGCCACACGAATCCAACCGCCCTCCCCCGCATATTTGACCGCATTGTCCAGCAAAATGCCGATGAGCTGCCGCAGCTGCCCTTCGACACCCTGCAAATACAGGTCGGGCTGGATGTCAGCACGCACCCGAATGCCCTGCTCAAAGGCCACGGCCTCAAAGGACAGCAGACTGCTCCAGCACAGGTCGCTCAAATTGACCGATTCGGTTTCGGCGGGCAAGGCTCCGGCATCGCTCTGCGCCAAAAATAGCATGTCCTCCACCAGGCTTTTCATGCGCTCCGCCTCCTCGCGCGAGTTGACCACCCATTGGCGGTGCTGGGCGATGGAGTCCTCGGGATGAGCAAGCAAAATGCCCAGATTGGCCAAAATCACGGTCAAGGGGGTCTTAAGCTCATGGCTGGCATCGGTCACAAACCGCCGCTGCTGGACCCAGGCATTTTCCACCGGCTGGAGCGCCTTGCGGAACAAAAACAGGCTGATGCACAGAAAGGCGCACAGCGACAACGTCCCAATGCCGCACAGAATCAAAATCAGGTTGCGCATGGCGATGGTTTCGTGGCTAGTGTCGGCAAAGGCCACCTTACAGCCCGACAGCGAATACCGCCGCAGATACCGCAGGGACAACTCGGGCAAAAAGCCGTGGTCGCTGTCCTCCTCCTGCACTAGGCGGGCGGCCTGTTCCACCACGGCGTCGCTGACCAAAACCCCGCCCCGGCCCAAAATCTGCGACACGTCGCCCTCGTCGTCGAGCATCAGCGTGAAGGTCGGTACTCGGTCGCCGGCTTCGTGGTTTTCGGTGCCGATACTGGGTTTGGTCCAGGTCGTGCTGCTGTGCTGCAAAATCGCCTGGCTGAGCGCCTGCTGGGTTTCGGCCTTGAGTACGCTCTGATACGCAAAACAGATGGCCCCAAACGCCACGAGCAGCACCACCAGCACGAGCAGCATATTGACCAGCACAAATTTGCGCCGCAGTTTGGAAATCATGCCTCTCCGCCCTCCAGGCGGTACCCCACCTTGCGCAGTGTGATGATACTCACGCACGAATCCAGGTAAAGCAGCTTTTTGCGCAGAAACGAAATATACGCCTCCACATTGTTGGCTTCGGCGTTGGATTCATAGCCCCAAACCTTGGTAATGAGCGTCTCCTTGGGCACAATGATGCGCGAATTGGCCATCAGCAGATGGAGCACATCAAATTCCTTGCGGTTGAGCCGCACCGACCGGCTGCCACACCGCAGGTCGTGGGTACTCAGGTCCAGCTTGAGGTCGCCGTATTCGAGCGCTTCGAGCACCACCTCGCCCTGGCGGCGGGACAGCGCCCGCACGCGGGCGAGCAGTTCCTCGGTGGCAAACGGCTTGGTCAGATAATCGTCCGCGCCGCAGTCCAGTCCCTCCACCCGGTCGGCGACCGAGCTGCGCGCGGTCAGCATGAGGATGGGGGTGGTGTTCTTTTCGCGTCGGAGTGTGCGCGCGACTTCCAGCCCACTCATACCGGGCAGCATCACGTCAAGCAGCACCACATCGTATTGGCCCGAACGGGCATATTCCAGGCCGTCCAGCCCATTGTAAACCGCCTCGGCCGCATATTTCTGTTCCTGCATGATCTTCACCAGCACATCGGCCAGGCGGCGCTCGTCTTCAATAATCAGAATATTCATAGCATCACCTGCCTTTATTATAGTACAAAGCCCCGACGAGGGGAATCCCCCATTTCCTTCCCTTTCCCGGCTTGTCTGCGGGAATCCTGCCGGTTTTGGGGACACGTCCGGCAAAACCCATCCGTCCGGTTTGACAAAATCCCGCCCGTCCGCCCCCTATAATGGAAGCTGGACAAAGGAGGGGCGTGATGCGGGTCATCTATCTGGACGTACTGGCTGGGGTCAACCTGGCCATGGACTATCTGATCCTGTGCGCGACGGCACGGCTGAGCGGCACCTTTGCCACCCGGCCCCGGCTGCTGCTGGGCGCCGCCGGTGGGGCGGTGTATGCGGTGCTCAGCTGTCTGCCCGGACTGAGCCTTCTATCCAGTCTGCTCGTCCAAGGGCTGGCCGGACTGCTGATGGTTCGTCTGGCCTTCGGCGGCCGCCGGATCGCCGAACTGGCCCGTCTGACGCTGCTGTTTTGGCTGATCTCGTGCGCCTGTGCTGGCGGCGCGCTGGCTTTGGGCCAGGTAAGCGACGCTTCCTTTTTCGCAGGCGGCGGCTATTATATCGACGTGCCGCTGCGTGTGGTCGCGGTGGCGGCCGCGCTGTGCTGGGTGCTGACCGGGTTCGTGTTCCGGGGGCAGGCCGGGGACGGTGTTCGCGGGCGGCGAACCGCCGGGGTGCGGTTGGAATTTGCCGGGCAAACGGCTGAGTTTACCCTGCTGGTGGACAGCGGCAACGAACTGGCCGACCCGGTCAGCGGGCGGCCAGCGCTGGTGCTCGACCGGCGGGCGGCGGCCCGGGTACTGCCGGTCGAAGCGGCTGTCCCGCTGGCCGGTCTGACATCCGGCAACGCACCGGCGGTTTTGGCCGCCTTGCCAGGGACGTACCGGAGCCGCTTCCAGCTCTTACCCTACCGCGCGGTCGGGAAAGAGAGCGGTCTGCTGCTGGCCTTCCGTCCCGACCAGGCGGCGCGCGATGGCAAGCCTTGGGCCGGGCTGGCGGCTATCTCGCCCGCCCAGGTGGCGGGCGGACGATACGAAGGACTCATCGGACTATGAAAGGGGACGAAATCGTATGCTTTTCCAATGGTTACACAAACTTCTCCTCCGACTGGGGCTGCGGCGGGAGGATGGCATCTACTTCATCGGCGGCGGTGAAGTGCTTCCCCCGCCGATGAAGCCCGAAGAGGAAGCCCGCACGCTGGAAGCCCTGCAAGCCGGGGAAAGCTGGGCGCGCGACAAGCTGATCGAACATAACCTGCGGCTGGTCGTCTATATTGCGCGCAAGTTTGAAAACACCAACGTCGGGATTGAAGATTTAATTTCCATCGGCACCATTGGCCTTATCAAGGCCGTGGGCACCTTCAAGCCGGACAAGAAAGTCAAGCTGGCGACCTATGCGTCGCGCTGTGTGGAAAACGAAATCCTCATGCACCTGCGCAAAGTATCCGGCCAGCGGGCCGAGGTGTCGTTTGACGAGCCACTCTCGTCCGACTGGGACGGCAACGAACTGCTCCTGTCCGACATTTTGGGCACCGAACCGGACAGCGTCATGCGCCCCATCGAGGACGATGTGGACCGCGAGCTGCTGCGCCGGGCGCTCACCCGCCTGCCGCCCCGCGAAATGCACATCATCGCCATGCGGTTTGGGCTGGGCGGTCGCGACAGTCTGACCCAAAAAGAGGTCGCCGACCGGCTGGGCATCTCGCAGTCGTACATATCTCGCCTGGAAAAGCGCATCATCGCGCGGATGAAAAAAGATATCCTCAAGTGGGTCTAACGACAAGCGGAAGGGAAACCTTCCGTTTTTTCTTTTTTCGGAAAAGCCATGACATTTTGTTTTTGGTTTGATATACTA
>JAUMSA010000243.1 GCA_031293105.1 Butyricicoccus sp.
ATCCGGCGCTGGCGCGCATTTTGTTCCAGACCGCCGTGGAACTGCAAAAGGAAACCGGCGTGCACATTGCCTTTATCAACCTGTCGGGCGGCGTTGGCATCCCCTATCGCCCCGATCAGGAGCCCAATGACATCATGGCCATTGGTGAGGGCGTTCACAAGGCCTTTGATGATATTCTGGTGCCGGCCGGTATGGGCGATGTTGCCATCTATACCGAAATGGGTCGCTTCATCTTGGCGCCGTATGGCTGCCTGGTGACCCGGTGCATCCATCAGAAGCACACATACAAGGAGTACATCGGCTGCGATGCCTGTGCAGCCAACCTGATGCGTCCGGCTATGTACGGCGCATATCATCACATCACCGTACTGGGCAAGGAAGATGCTCCCTGCGACCATAAGTATGATGTCACGGGCGGTCTGTGCGAAAACAACGATAAATTCGCGGTTGATCGCATGCTCCCGGAAATCGAAATCGGCGATTATCTGGTCATTCACGACACCGGTGCGCACGGTTTTGCCATGGGTTACAACTACAACGGCAAACTCCGTTCGGCCGAAGTGCTGCTCAAGGAGGACGGCTCGACCGAGCTGATTCGCCGCGCCGAAACACCGGCCGATTATTTCGCCACCTTGGATGTCACGCACGTTTTCGACAAAAAATAATCAATCTTTTCAAAGGACGGTATTTTTACCGTCCTTTTTTCCTGTAAATTCGGGATTTTCCCTTTGCATTTTGCGCAGATGATGGTATACTATATATTAAGAAACGATTTGCCATCCGATTTGAGCGGTGAATCGGAAAGGAGCTTCATCTGATGGGTTTTGTTGATGGTCTGCGTGACGTATTGCGCAGCTTTTCTGGTGACGACTATGATGAGTACGAGGAGGCGCCTGCTTCCCGCACCCATAACGATATCTATGCGACAGCAAGCACGGCTTCTACTGCCCCTGATTATTCGTATTATCAGGCTCCGGCCCAGCCGCAGCAGCCTGCGGCTCAGCCTACCGCCGTACCGGACGCAATCGTGGATACAATCGCCCTGCTTCGTCCCGAAAAATTGGAATCGGTTCGCGAGGCAGCCGATCATTTCCTGAAAAATCAAGCTGTGATTCTGAGCCTGAAACATACCGACCCGGCTTTGGCCCGCCGTTGGCTGGACTATCTGGGCGGTATGACCTACTACATGGAAGGCAAGATCAACCGTATTGCCCCCTATACGTATTTGCTGACCCCTAAGGGTGTCGAACTCGTTGAAGGGTTTGAATCGGAACAAGAAAAAAGCCGTTCGTAAAAACGAACGGCTTTTTTCTTATTGCTGAAGCAGGCATACCGCATGCGCAGCAATGCCCTCTTTGGCACCGGTAAATCCCAGTTTTTCTTCGGTTGTGGCTTTGACATTGACTTGTTCCACCGCAATGCCCAGCGCGGTGGCAATGTTCTGCCGCATGGTTTCGATGTGCGGGGCCATGCGGGGCGCCTGCGCGATGATCGTGGCATCCATATTGCCCACCTGCCATCCGGCTTGCTCCAAACGAGCACGCACCTTGCGCAAAAGCTCCAAACTATCCGCACCTTTCCACTGCGGGTCGGTATCCGGGAACAGCTTGCCGATATCCCCCAAGGCGGCGGCACCGAGCAGCGCATCCATGACCGCATGCACCAACACATCGGCATCGCTATGCCCCAGCAGCCCGGTCTCATGGGCGATCTCTACGCCGCCGATGATACACTTGCGGCCCGCTACCAGGCGGTGTACGTCATACCCGTGTCCAATTCGTAGATTCATTCGTACTCCATCTCCTGTAAAAATGCCTGTGCAATGAGCAGGTCTTCCGGTGTGGTCACTTTGATGTTGGTATACTCCCCTTGCGAGGCAAAAACCGAAACACCGATGAGTTCGGCCGCGGCACAATCGTCGGTCGGCGATAGCCCTTTGTCCATCGCGTTTTGCAGTGCCTTGCGGATGCAATCGCTGGCAAAAATCTGCGGGGTCTGGACGGCTGCAATCGACATGCGGGGCACATCGCCCGCAATGAAGCCATCTTCCAGGCGCTTGACGCTGTCTTTCATGGGCACCAGAGGCGCGGCAGCCCCATGTTCGGCCGCGTCCCGGATGACCTGTTCCAGCGTCTGCTGGCTGAGCAGCGGTCGGGCTCCGTCGTGAATGGCGATCAAGTCGGTTTTCTCGGTGCAGGCCTGTACCCCTTTCCAGACCGATTCCGCCCGGCTTGCGCCGCCGCGTACCATCTGATGGGCTTTGGTGATACCGAATGCCTCGCACAATTTGGCATAAGGCAGCATGTCGATCTCCCGGCAAACGACGATGATTTCATCCACCAGCGGACAGCGCTCAAAGGTCAGCAGCGTGCGCGCGAGCAAAGGGATGCCATCCAGGTCGAGCAGCAATTTATTGCATTCTTTCATTCGGCTGGAAGACCCCGCCGCCGGAATCACGGCGGAAACATAAGGACGATTTTGCGCTTCCTGTTTTTTCTTCCACCACATGGGATATTCCCTCCTAACAAAAACGCGGCTCTGTCCTTGCTTTTCGACAAAGCCGCGCATTTTTCTATTTATATCTTATCCCATTCCGGTGGACTTTGCAAGTTTTTTCGAAAGTTCCACCAGAGCACCCC